>JAVXWR010000479.1:0-3853 GCA_032230725.1 Actinomycetota bacterium | reverse complement strand
ATCGGCCAGACCCCGGCGGCGGCGCAGGGCCAACCCCAGGCGCAGCAGCCCCAGACCCAGGGAGGGGGTAACTGATGACGACCCGCGTCTCGGACCTCTTCGACAGCCTCGCCCGCACGCTGGCCGTCGTCCTCATCGTGGCCCTCCTGGCCACGGTCGGGCTCTGGTACGCCCTGCAGCGCGGCAGCTCCCGGGAGATCACGGCGTACTTCTCGAGCGTCGTCGGCCTCTACACCAAGAACACCGTCGACGTCAGCGGCGTCCCGGTGGGGACCGTCGAGGAGATCGTCCCGCAGGGCAACGTCGTGCGGGTGACGCTCAAGGTCGACAACAAGGTGCCGATCTCCGCCGCCGCGAAGGCCGTCATCGTCGCCCCGACCCTGGTCTCCGACCGCTACGTCCAGCTCGGGCCGAACTACGCCGGCGGCCCGATGATGAACGACGGCGCGGTCATCCCCGTGGAGCGCACGGCGGTGCCGGTCGAGCTCGACCGCGTCTACAAGAGCCTCGACACCATCGCCACCGCGCTGGGCCCCAACGGTGCGGACAAGAACGGCTCTCTCAACCGGTTGCTGACGTCCTCGGCGAACACCCTCGGCGGGAACGGCGAGGCGATCAAGCAGACGATCACCGAGCTCGCCGGCGCCGTCGGGACCCTCTCCGACAACCGCGAGAACCTGTTCGCCACGGTCGACAACCTCGGCCAGTTCACCAACATGCTGGCCCGCAACGACGGCCAGGTGCGGCTGCTCAACAACCAGCTCGCCGACTTCTCGGGCTTCCTCGCGAGCGAGCGCGGCAACCTCTCCGGGGTCCTGCAGGTGTTGCCCCCGGCGCTCGAGGACGTCGCCTCGTTCATCCGCGACAACCGCGACGGCCTGCACACCGACGTCGGCAAGCTCGCGAGCATCACCGACATCCTGGTGCGCCAGCAGAAGGCCCTCACCGAGACCTTCGACGTCGCCCCACTCGCCCTCGGCAACCTGACGAACTCCTACGACGCCAAGTTCGGGACCCTCGACGTCCGGCCCGTCCTGGCCCCGGGACTGAACCTGCCAGCGCTGAACCCGCAGACGCTCCTCTGCGGGCTGCTGAGCGGCAATCCGCTGGCCGGCGTCATCGGTGGACTCACCCCGGCGCAGCTCCCGGTCCCGGTGTCCGAGGCGCTGGCCACCTGTTCGACGCTCACCCCGGCCGGCGCGGCGTCGCTGCAGACCGCGCTCGCGCCGTACCAGCAGCTCGCCGGGCTCCTGAGCGCCAACCAAACGGCTGCGGCCGCGGTGGGCAACGTCCTGCAGAACGCAACGACCGCGGTGGCGCCGACGGCGACCGCCGCCGACCAGGGAGCCGCCCCGACCCAGCCGGGCCAGGGCCTGCTGGCGGGGCTGACGACGCGATGAGGGGAACCGTGGCGATGACGAGCCGGGCGACGGGCGCCGGCGTGACCGGGGGCCGCCTCCGGGTGGTCTCGCGCCTGCTGCTCGTGGTCCTCGTGTCCTCGGTCGGCCTCGCCGGCTGCGGCTACCAGTCCGTGCAGGAGGTGCCGCTGCCCGGCGGCGCGGTGCTCGGCGACCACTCCTACCAGGTCACGGCGCTGCTCACGAACGTCGTCGACCTCGTCCCCCACGCGAGCGTGCGGACCAACGACGTCCCGGTCGGCGTCGTCCGCGAGGTCAGCCTCGCCCCCGACGGCTGGACCGCCGAGGTGACGATGGAGGTCAACGGCGACGTGAGCCTGCCGGCCAACGCGATGGCCAAGCTGCGCCAGACCAGCCTCCTCGGCGAGAAGTTCGTCTCGCTGGACAGCCCGACGACGGCACCCCCGCAGGGGAAGCTCCAGAACGGCGCCGTCATCCCGCTCGACCGGACCGACGTCGGCGCCCAGGTCGAGGAGGTCCTCGGCGCACTCTCGCTGCTGCTCAACGGCGGCGGGGTCGAGAAGGTCCAGACCATCTCGCGGGAGCTCAACGCCGCGCTGAACGGCAACGAGGACCAGCTGCGGGGCCTGCTCGACAACCTCAACGTCTTCGTCGGAACCCTGAACCAGCAGCGCAGCGACATCGTGCGGGCCCTCGACTCGGTCGACCGGCTCTCCCGGACGCTCGTGACCCAACGCGCCAAGATCGCGAACATCCTCGACAACCTGCAGCCCGGGCTCGACGTGCTCAACCAGCAGCGCGGACTGCTCGTCGCGACCCTGCAGTCGCTCGAGCGCCTCGGCGGGGTGGCGACGGACGTGATCACCCGGAGCCAGGCGAACACCGTCGCGGACCTGCAGCGCCTCGAGCCGATCCTGGGCAACCTCATCGCCGCGGGCGACGCCCTGCCCGGGTCGCTCCAGATCCTGCTGACGATCCCGTTCGCGGACAACTCGCTCAACGTCATCAAGGGCGACTTCGCCAACATCGACGTGTCGTTGCAGGTCAACCTCAGCGACATCCTCACGCTCATCAGTAGCGGCGCGAGCGTCCCGGGGGTGGACCAGGTCTTCGCTCTGCTCCAGAACTCGCAGGCGCTGTCGTCCGCGGGCACGACCTCGGCCCAGGCCGCGGCAGCCCAGGTCCGGCGCAGCAACGGAGTGCCTTTGGCCGTACCCGGCCTCACGCCCAGGCAGGGGAACGGGAACTGACGTGACCAAGCAGATCCGGAACCTGCTCATCCTGTTCGTGGTCATGTCGATCGCCGGGATCGGCTACATCGCGTTCCGCTACGTCGGGGCCGACTCGCTCATCGGGCTCGGGCCCTACGTGGTCAAGGTCGAGATGACCGACTCCGGCGGCATCTTCCCGAAGGCCTCGGTGAGCTACCGCGGCGTGGAGATCGGCAAGGTCGGCGACATGCGCGTCACGCCGACCGGGCTCGAGACCGACCTGGAGATCGAGCAGGACAGCCCCGACGTGCCCGCCTCGGCGATCGCGGTGATCGCCAACCGGTCGGCCGTCGGCGAGCAGTACGTCGACCTCGAGCCGCCCCGCGACGGCGGGCCGTACCTGGAGGACGGGTCGGTCATCCCGGCCGACCGGGTGCGCACCCCGGTGCCGGTCGACTCGCTGCTGAAGGACGTCAACCAGCTCGCGACGTCCGTGCCGATCCCGCAGCTGCAGACGACGGTGAACGAGCTCTACACCTCGTTCGACCGCACCGGCCCGGACCTGCAACGGCTGCTCGACAGCTCGAACACCCTGGTCTCGACGGCGATCAGCCAGCTCCCGCAGACCACCGCGCTCCTGCGCGACAGCCGCACCGTGCTGACCACCCAGAGCGAGCTGGGTCCACAGATCCTCTCGTTCAGCCGGAGCCTGAACCTGTTCACCGCGCAGCTCAAGGCCGACGACCCGAACCTGCGGCGGCTCGTGCATGCCGCACCGCCGGCCGCGACCCAGCTCGAGGGGCTCATCCGCGAGACGGGCCCGGACCTGTCGCGGGTGCTCGCCAACCTGCTCACGACGGTCCGCATCATCCAGCCGCGGCTGGCCGGGGTGGAGCAGTTCCTCGTCACCTACCCCGGCCTCTCGGCGGCGGCGCCGTCGGTGGTCCCCGATCCCCCAGCGGGGCAGGAGCGCCGCGTGCACTTCGGCCTGGTGCTGAACCTCGGCGACCCGCCCTACTGCCAGAACGGTGCCTACCTGCACCAGGCCGGCAACGGGGATCCGCAGACGACGTGGCAGCGGGCCGACGTGCCGCCGCCGGACCCGAGCAACCCCGTGACCGGGGGCCAGCCTGTGACCAATCCCGGTCACTTCCCGATGAACACCACCGTGTGGTGCAACCAGGGCGGCAACATCGACCCGCGCGGCAGCCAGCACGCCCCGCTGCCGAACGGCGCCAAGCGGCCCTACGGGTCCCTCCTGGA
>JAVXWR010000478.1:0-2879 GCA_032230725.1 Actinomycetota bacterium | reverse complement strand
CCCTGGCGCCAGTTCGCCCGGACCCACCAGATCGGCCAGATCGTGCCCGGCAAGGTCACGAAGCTGGTGCCGTTCGGTGCGTTCGTGCGCGTCGACGAGGGCATCGAGGGTCTGGTCCACATCTCCGAGCTGGCCGAGCGCCACGTGGAGATCCCGGAGCAGGTCGTGCAGGTCGGCAACGACGTCATGGTCAAGGTCATCGACATCGACCTCGACCGTCGCCGCATCTCGCTCTCGCTGAAGCAGGCGAACGAGGGCATGACGACCGAGACCGAGTTCGACCCGGCCCTGTACGGCATGGGCGCCGAGTACGACGACGCCGGCAACTACATCTACCCGGAGGGCTTCGACCCCGACTCCGGGGAGTGGCGCGAGGGCTTCGAGTCCCAGCGCGAGGACTGGGAGCGCCAGTACCAGGCGGCGTACGCCCGCTACCAGCAGCACATCGCGCAGCTGCAGCGCACCGCGGAGCAGGAGGCGGAGGCCGCCGAGGCGGCACCGGCCAATTACTCCTCGGGCGGCCCCGAGTCCGCGGGTGCCGAGGACGAGGACGAGGACGCCGCCGTGGCGCCGACCGCCGACCGCGACGACCCGGGCCAGGGCCCGCCGTCCGCGTCCGGTGCCGGCTCGCTCGCCAGCGACGCCCAGCTCGCCGCGCTGCGGGAGAAGCTCTCGGGCAACTGATCGCCCGGAAGGCCGTTCGACGGGCCCTCACCCCTCACGGGGTGGGGGCCCGTCGTCGTCCGCGAGTCTCGTTGACCCCATGCGCCACATCGTTATCCTGCGTCACAGCAGCATCACGATTCACAGGGGGAGTGGCATGGCCTGGGGACGTCGTCGCAACGAGTTCGTCCGTCGTCCCGGTCGGCACCGCCGCGGATCCACGGGCCTGACCTGGTGCCGCGAGTACGTCGCGGTGGCCGCTGCGCTCGCCGGCCCGACCGTCGCGCGCCGGGGGCTGTTCGAGACGCTGTTCGCCACCGCCCGGCACACCGTCGGGGCGGTCGGCGCCGTCGCCTGACGCTTCCGGCCCCGGGCGCGCCCAGGGACCCGATCGGGCAGACTGCGCGCCGTGCTGCGCGTGGGACTGACCGGCGGGATCGGGGCGGGCAAGTCGACCGTCGCGGCGGAGCTCTCGCGGCTGGGCGGGATCGTCGTCGACTCCGACCGGATCGCCCGCGAGGTCGTGGAGCCGGGGACGGACGGCCTGGCGGAGGTCGTGGCCGCCTTCGGCGAGGACGTCCTCGACGACGAGGGCCGGCTGGACCGGCCCGCGCTGGGTCGCGTCGTGTTCGCCGACGACGAGGCGCGCACCCGGCTGAACGGGATCCTGCACCCGCGCATCGGCGCGCGGACCGCGGAGCTGGTCGCGGCCGCGCCGGACGACGCCGTCGTGGTGCACGACGTTCCGCTGCTGGTCGAGAACGGCATGGGCGCGGCGTTCGCGCTGGTCGTGGTGGTGGATGCGCCCGAGGACGTCCGCGTGGCCCGGCTCGCCGAGACCCGTGGGATGGCCGAGGACGACGCGCGCGCCCGCATCCGCGCGCAGGCCACCGAGTCCGACCGGCGGGAGGCGGCGGACGTGTGGATCGACAACGTCGGCGACGTGTCGCAGGTCGAGGAGCAGGTGCGGGCGCTGTGGTCGCAGCGGATCGTGCCGTTCGAGGCGGGGGTGCGCGCCGGGCGGGCGGCGCCGTGGCCCGAGGACGTCGTCGACCCGGATCCGACCTGGCCCGCGCAGGCGCGCCGGCTGGCCGCGCGGATCGAGGTGGCGGGTCAGGGCCACGTCGAGGGCGTGGAGCACGTCGGGCCGACCGCCGAGCCCGGGCGCGCCGCGCCCGACGTCATCGACCTGGTGGTGCACACGACGGGCGGGGACGCGACGGGCGAGCTGGCCGCGGCACTGGCCGGGGCAGGGTTCCCGCGGGTGGCCGACGATCTGCACGGCAGCGCGGACCCGGGGCGTCCGGTGCGACTCCGTCGCTCGTGAGCCCACCTCGATGCACTGACCACCTCCGCCGCTGAGAGGCTGTGCGCATGGGGGGATTGACCGCGGTCCTCGGCCGCCGCCCCGCGGCGACGCCGGGACCGGTGCACCGCCGACACCCGCGTTCGTGGATCCGCTGGTGGCCGGCGCCCGCCGGATGCGTCGTCGGAGCGGTGGTGTTCGTGGCGACGTACCGGGCGATGCCCGACGATGCGCTGATCACCCTGGCGTTCGCGCGGAACCTGGTCGACCACGGGTGCTGGTGCATCACCGACGGGCTCGAGGTGAACACGGCGACCAGCCCGGCCGCCGTGTGGCTCGACGCGCTCGCCTACGCGGTCCTCGGGCACGCGTTCTGGGCCGCCGGGGTCGTGTTCGTGGCCTGCCACGGCGCGCTCGGATGGTTGCTGCACCACCTCGCGGGACCGGGTGCGCTCGTCGCGGGGCTGCTCCTGCTCGCGACCTCGCCGGTGCTCACCGCGTCGGTGGGGATGGAGACGATCCTCGGGGTCGTGGTCCTGCTCGCCGTGACGGCCGCGGCGTGGTCGGGCCGGTGGGCGTCGACCGCGGTGCTGGTGGCGACCGCGCCGGTGATCCGCCCCGACCTCGCCGTCGGCGCCGTCGCCGCGGTCGCGGCCTGCGCGGCCGCACGACGCGAGTCACGACGACCCCTGCTCGCCGTCGGCGCGGGCGCGGTCCTGGTCTCGCCGTGGTACGTCTTCTCGTGGTGGCACTTCGGGTCGCCGTGGCCGGACACCCTGCCCGTCAAGGCGTTCCAGCCCGGGTGGGGCGACGGGTCGGTGCACCTGTGCAACTCGCTGCCCCTGGTCCTGCAGACCTTGCCGACCGCGTCGTGGCTCACGGTCGCCCTGCGGGTGGCGGCGGTCGGCGC
>JAVXWR010000009.1:0-10354 GCA_032230725.1 Actinomycetota bacterium | reverse complement strand
CGCGCTACGCCGACATCGTGCTGCCCGCGACGACCGCCCTCGAGCAGCACGACATCATGTTCAGCTGGGGCCACTTCTACGTCACGCTGAACGTCCCGGCCGTCGAGCCCGAGGGCGAGTCCGTGGCCAACACCGAGCTGTTCCGCCGGCTCGCCGCGGCGATGGGGTTCGAGGACGAGTACTTCCGGCTCTCGGACGAGGAACTGCTGGCGCAGGCCTACGACTGGTCGGCCCCGGCCATGGAGGGCATCACGCTGGACTCGCTGCGCGAGACCGGGTGGGCGCGGCTGAACCTGCCGAGCGCGGACGAGTACGCCCCCCACGCGGAGGGAGGCTTCCCCACGCCGTCCGGGAAGACCGAGTTCCGGTCGTCGGCCCTCGAAGCGGTCGGGAACTTCGTCGTGCCGCTGTTCCGACAGCTGTCCGAGGAGTTCCAGGTCGGTGGCACCGTGGACCCGCTGCCGCACTACGTCGCCCCGCGCGAGACCGGCGACGTCTACCCCCTCAACCTGCTCTCGCCGAAGTCGCACGCCTACATCAACTCGAGCGCCGGCGACCAGGCGATGCAGAAGCGGGTCCAGGGCGAGCAGACGGTGACCATCCATCCGGCTGATGCGCAGGCGCGCGGCATCGAGGAGGGTCGCTACGTGGAGGTCGCGAACGACCGGGGCCGTTTCGTCGCCCTGGCCCGGCTCTCCGAGGAGGTCGCACCGGGCGTGGTGGTCTGCCCCATGGGATCGTGGCCGAAGAACGCCAAGGAGGGCCGCACCGTGAACTCCGTGAACCCGTTCGCGTTCGCCGACCTCGGCAACGCACCGACCTTCTCCGACACCCGTGTCGAGGTCGCGCTCGTCTGAGCGACCGGCCGGGCACGCCGGCGGCACCGTCGCCGCCGCCGCGCTCCGCCGGCCGAAGGTCATGCCCGCCGCCGCGACCGTCGGCGAGGCGCGCGTGGCCCTGGCGGACGAGCACGTGCACGCGCTGCTCGTGGTCGACGGCGGGGTGCTGCTCGCCGTGGTGGAGCGCGGGGACCTGGCGGGCGTGCCCGACCCGACGCCCGCGGCACTCGTGGGCCGGCTCGCGGAGCGGACCGTCGCCCCCGACGCCGACCTCGCGGCCACCTGGGCGGGCATGGCGGCGCAGGGTCGGCGTCGGCTCGCGGTCGTGGACGACCGGGGGTTGCTGGTCGGGCTGCTGTGCGTCAAGCGCTCCGGGCGCGGGTTCTGCTCGGCGGCGGACGTGGCCGCCCGGGCCCATGACCCGCGGACGTCGATCGCCGGACCGCTGGGTGATCCGCGGGACGTCTGACAGGCCGAGGGTGACGGACGTCACGTCGCTCTGTGCGCGGTCGGGCGAACAGTCGTGTGATGAGGGCCGTTTGGAGCAGTTCTCTGGCTGTTACCTGGTGGTGATCTGCCCGAATCCGGCCCCCCTCGTCCCTCCGTCGGGTCACGGTGAGGTGCCCGTCCGGCGGAACTCCGCCGGACGTGGCGCATCCCGCCGACCCGGTCGTCGTTGACCCGGACACATCCCCCGACGGGCGCAGTGGTGGCCCGTCCTTGCTCCCCGCCCTTGCAGTTGGAGGTTGTCCGTGTCCCTCTCCGCACGCTCGCGTGTCCTGACGATCGGCGTGCTCGCCGCGGCCGCCGCGTCGCCGGCCACGGCGTTCGCGACGCCGGCCACAGCCCCCGCCCCGGCGCCCGCCGCCGCCAAGCCCGCCGCGGCCCCGGCTCCGGCCGCCGCCAAGCCCGCCGCTGCGCCGGCTCCGGCCGCCGCGCCGGCGCCGGCCGCTGCTCCCGCGGCCGCCCCGACCGCCGCGCGGCCCGCCGCCGCTCCGGCCGCTGCTGCCCCGGCGGCCGCCGCCCCGGCGCCCGCCTACGCCCAGCCCATGTACGCGCAGCCCGCCTACGCGCAGCCCGCGTACGCGCAGCCCGCCTACGCGCAGCCCGCCTACGCGCAGCCGGCCTACGCGGCACCCGCGGCGCAGACCGCTCCGCCCGCCGCCCAGCAGGGGCTGATCGCACGGATGCTGGGCACCCCGGCCCCGGCCCCGGCCCCGGCCGCCACGCCGCCGGCCCCGGCCGCCCCGCAGGTCCAGGCGCCCAAGGCCGCGCCGAAGGCCGGCGACGCGAAGAAGGCCGCGGACACGGCGGACAAGAAGGCCGACCCGGTGAAGAAGGACGCCAAGAAGGCCGCTCCCCAGAGCGACATGCTGGGCGGCCTCGGCCTCTGATCTCCTCCGCACGCACGATGACGCCGGTCCTCCCCGAGGGAGGGCCGGCGTCATCGTGTGCGGGGGCGGTCCCCAGTGGGCTCAGTGCCGCGTCACGGCGGTGCCCGAGGGGCCGCCGGAGTGGGAGAGCTTCTTCGCGTAGCAGTCGTCGGCGGAGTACCCCTGAGCGTCGCACCAGGCGTTCGCGGCGGCCGCCGTCGCGAAGCCCCGCGGGTCCACCACGACCCAGAAGTCGCTGCCGTTGAACACCGGCCAGTCGCCCGAGAAGAGCAGGACCGCCGACGGGTCGCGGCCGGCCACGCTGACGTAGTGGGCGAGGATCGCGTCGTCGTCGTAGGTGATGCCGTCCGCGCCGAGCCCGTCGCGCTTGGCCGAGAGCTGGGGCACCCACTGCCCGACGAGGCCCTCGACGGTCGAGCGGTCCGACGCGACCTGGGCCGCGAGTGCCGAGGAGGCAGAGGTCGAGCCGCTGGTCGAGCTCGTGGTCGACGACGACACCGTGCCGCTCGAACCGCGCTCCGACGACGCGGCGACGGGCACCGGGACACCGACGGTGACGGTGGGGGTGACGACCGGGGCGGGGGCACCGAAGACGACCGCCGGGCGGGCCGCGAGAACGCCGACCGCGACCAGCACCACCGCCACGACGACGGAGACGCCCGCGACGATCCACGGCACGGTCGAGCGCGCGGGGGCGGCGGGAGCACCGGGCCCGGAGGTCGGCCCGGCCATGTAGGCCATCGGCGGGGCGCGGGGTACTGCGCGAGCCCGGCCGGCGCCGGTCCCGGGGCGAGGGAGACCGGACCGGGGTAGGGCGCGCCGAGGGAGGCCGCGCCCGCGGCGACGGGCACCCGTCCGGCGAGGTCCTGACGCGTCCCGCAGGCCACGCAGAAGTGCAGATCCGGTACCAGCGCGGCGCCGCAGCGGCAGCGACCCATGACGAACCCCCCGACGGTCGGGCCGGTCGGTGGTGCGGCCCGTCGTCCGGATGCATCGGTGGTGGGCCAGGGCCGTTACGCCGAGGTGTCCAGGCACCCCGGGCGTTCACGCCAACGGGTGACGGCGCTCAGTCGAGCTCGTACTCGAACGTGACCCGGTGGGTGCCGTCGGCGTCGACGACGAGGCTGCCGTCGCCGCGGATGCCCGCGAGCTCGCCGGTGCCGCTGCCCGGGACGACGAGAAAGAATTCGTGGCTGCGGTCCGCCCCCGACGTCGTCGCCGAGTGGACGTACGCGAACGTGCCCGCCTGCCCGTCGACGCTCCCCTCGAACGCCTCCATGGCGACGTAGGTCCCCTGCCCGGTCGCCTGGTCGTACGCGGCGGTGAACAGCGTCGCGGACCGGCCGCTGACGGCGCCGTCGTAGACCTTCTCCATCCGGGCGACGCCGATCGGCAGAGCCGTGGTGATCGGCGGTTCGACCGTGACGTCGGTGGAATCGAAGGTCGCGACGCTGAAGGTGCCCGAGGTCCGCATGCGCCGCAGGCTAGGCCGGTCCGCGTGCGCCGGATTGAACATCCGCGACACCGTGCGAGGCTCGGGCCCATGCGCACCGAGCCCGGCACCGCCGTCGTCACCGGGGCCGGGTCCGGCCTCGGCCGCGTGATCACCCGCGCCCTGCTCGACGACGGGTGGCGGGTCGCGCTGGCCGGGCGGCGCGAGGAGGCGTTGCGCGAGACGGCCGGGGACGCGCCGGGTGCGCTCGTGGTGCCCACCGACGTCGCCGACGCCGCGGAGGTCGCCGCCCTCTTCGCCGCTGTCACCGGCGCGTGGGGCCGGCTCGACCTGCTGGTCAACAACGCCGGGACGACCGGCCCGGTCGGCACGCCCGACGAGGTCGACGTCGACGGCTGGCACGCGTCCGTCGGGGTCAACCTGACCGGCTCCTTCCTCTGCGCCCGCGAGGCGTTCGGGATCATGCGCCGGCAGGACCCGCAGGGCGGGCGGATCGTCAACAACGGGTCGATCGCCGCGCACGTCGGGCGCCCCGGCGGGATCGCCTACACCGCGACGAAGCACGCGATCACCGGGATCACCAGGTCGATCGCGCTCGACGGCCGCCCCTTCGGCATCGCCTGCGGCCAGTTCGACGTCGGGAACGCCGCCACGGACATGACCGCCCGGATGCGCGAGGGGATCGTGCAGCCGAACGGCGAGCGGATGGTCGAGCCGACGTTCGACCCCGTCCACGTCGCCGACGCCGTGCGCTACATGGTCGGCCTGCCGCTCGACGCCAACGTCCCGTTCCTCACGGTGATGGCGACGACGATGCCCTATCTGGGCCGCGGCTGAACCCCTCGGCGGACCCGCCGCGGGGCATGCTGACGCCCATGACCACGGGTCCCCTGACGATCCACATCGGGCACGACGAGCTGATCATCCGCAAGCGCTACGAGGTGCTGTCGATCGTCAACGACATCCTCGTCGCGCTCTGGTTCATCGTCGGCAGCATCCTCTTCTTCTCCGAGGCGACGACGATCACCGGCACCTGGTGCTTCCTGGCCGGCTCGGTCGAACTGTTGATCCGGCCCCTGATCCGTCTGAGCCGCCGGGTGCACCTGAGCCGGATCGCCGGGCCGGCGGCGGCCGTCGAGACCAGCCAGGACTTCTGAGGCATCGACGAGATCCCCGGCCGGTGGCGCCCCGTCAGCCCGAGGCGTGCGCCTCGCGGTAGGCCGCCCACACCTCGGGCCGCAGCCGGCCGCGGTCGGGGACGTCCAGCCCCGCCGAGCGCGCCCACGCCCGCACCTCCGCCGTCGTCGGGTCCGGCGCCGTCGGGGCCGCCGCCCCGAGCTCCGACGCGGCGCCGGGGAGCCGCTCGGCCATCACCGTCTCGTCACCCGCCCACGCGGACGCCGCCGCCAGGAACCGGTAGGTCCACTCCTCGGCGAGCGGCCGGGTCTCCGCGAAGACCAGCGGCACCCCGGGGTGGCGGACCTGCAGCTCCGCGAGCGAGTCCGCGACCTTTGCCGGGCGCACCCGCTCCTGGGCGAAGACCCGCGAGTAGCGGTCCTCGACGACGACGGCCGCCCGCGGCAGCGTCGCGAGCTCGGCCGTGGCGTGCCGCAGCGTCGAGTCGAGGAGGCTCCCGATGAGGTCCGAGAGCGACTTGCGCTCGACCGCGGCGATGAGCCGGTCGCCGACGACGACGGCGTAGTCCCCGACGGCGAGCGCCCGGGTCACCGTCCGGACCTGCTGGCCGGCGAAGCGGTAGGGGTAGCGCTCGTGCGAGTCGACGACGATCTCCAGCTCGCCGTCCGCCCCCGCCGCGCGGGCGGTGGGCGTGCGCACACCCGGGCGCGCCTGCTTCCGGGTCCGGGGCGACTGCCAGAACACCATCTCCCGGCCCCTGGCGCGGGTGTAGACGATCTGCGACCGGCGTTCGTTCCGGCGGTCGGCGACGACGGTGATGGCCGCCCCGTGCCGGGCGCACGAAAGCAGCGGGGTGCGGCTGACGACGTCGAGGGCGGGCCCGTCGGGCCACTCCGAGCGGTCGACCGGGTGGCAGTAGAGCGCCTTCGTCCGCGGCCAGGTGTCGGAGGTCCGGAACACCAGTCCGTGCCCGACCGGGACCCACAGCAGGTAGCCCAGGCTGGAGTCCGGGTCCGGGTTCCGGGCGATCACGAGCTCCGCCACGCCGCCGACCTTAGGCCGTGGCCCTAACGCCACCCGGCGGGGTCGACGTCGCCGGGCACGACGTCGGCGGGTGCGTAGGGCTCGCGGGTGAAGACGAAGCTGCCGAGGTCCAGGTGGTTCACCTCGCCGTCGTGGCCCCGCACCACCCGCAGCGTCTCGCCGGCGTAGTAGCCGTCCAGGCCCACCCAGGTCCCGTCCGGGCCGCGGTGGAACCGGGACCCGCGCGCCCCGCCGCCCAGGCCCCCGATCGCGAGCTCGTCGACGCCGTGGGCGCGCAACGCGACCGGCGCCGCGCCCCAGTACCAGGGCCCCGTCAGCGCCAGGAGCTCCGGCTCCGGGGCGGCGGGCACCCACTCCGCGGGCAGCGCCGGCTCCCGGTCGGCGACGATCGCGAGCAGCTCGGCCACCGTCGTGCCGATCGCCGGGCCGGAGGTGGCGTTGGCGAACACGATCCCGGCGAGGTCCTCGCCCGGGTCGACCCAGAGCGTCGCGAGGAAGCCCGGCATCGAGCCGGTGTGCCCGGCGAGGTCGCGGGTGCCGTGGCGCAGCAGCTGCAGGCCGAGTCCCTGCGAGCTCAGCGGCGCCCCTCGCTCGGCGGGCGCGGAGGGAGCGCGCATCTCGGCGACGGTGTCGGCGGCGAGCACCGTGTCGTGGCCGTGGAGGAGGAAGGTGCCGTAGCGGGCGAGGTCGGCGGTCGTCGACCAGAGCTGGCCCGCCGGCGCCATGAGCCCGGCGTCCTCGGCCGGCTCGGGCAGCAGCGCGTCCGCCCACGGGTGCACCGCCCAGCCCGACGCGTGCGGTGGTTCCGGGTGGTAGGTCGTGCGGTCCATCCGGAGCGGGTCGAGGATCTCGGCCTGCAGCGCCGCGGTCCACGGCCGCCCGCGCAGCCGCCCGACGAGGGCTCCGAGCAGGGCGAACCCGACGTTGGAGTAGTGGTGACGCCGGCCGGGACCACGGAGCGGGGGCACCGCGACGAGGCTCGCGAGGTCGGGGCGCACGGCGCCGTCGGAGCGCTCCCACCACGGCGCGCCGGTCTCGGCGGCGAGCCCGGAGGAGTGGGCGAGCAGCTGGGCGATCGTCGGGTCGGTGACCGGGGCGTCGGGCAGGTGGGCGCCGAGGGCGTCGTCGAGGCCCAGGAGGCCCTCGTCGCGCAGGCGCAGGACCAGTACCGCGACGAACGTCTTGGTGATCGACCCGATGCGGTACTGCGTGTCCGGCGTCGGCGCGCCGTCCTCGACGCGGCCGCGGCTCCCGGTCCACACCGTCTGTCCGCCGCGTGCGACCGCCCCGGCCATCGAGGGGGCGCGACCCCGCGACTGCTCGACGGCGAGCCGGTGGTCCAGCGCCCGGACGGTGCCGTCGAGCAGCGCGGGCGTCCCTGTCCTGTCGTCCACGCCCGACATCCTGGCGTTAGCGTGATCGTCGTGGGGGTCTGGTCCGAGCACGTCGTGCCTCGGGTCACCGACGTGGCCCTCGGGCGCCCCGCGGTGCGCCGGCTGCGCGAGCGCGCGCTCGCGCCGGCCCGCGGGGTCGTCGTCGACCTCGGCTCGGGCTCCGCGCCGAACCTCCCGCTGCTGCCGCCCGCGGTGACCCGGGTGCTCGCGGTCGAGCCGTCGGCCGCCGCACGCCGGTTGGCGGCGCCGCGGATCGCGGCCGCGGACGTGCCGGTGGACTACGTCGGGCTCGACGGGGCCGCACTCCCGCTCGCCGGGGGTTCGGCCGACACCGTGGTCAGCACGTTCACGCTGTGCACCATCCCCGACCTCGACGCCGCGCTCGCCGAGGTCCGCCGGGTCCTGCGCCCCGAGGGACAGTTCCTCCTGCTCGACCACGGGCTGTCCCCCGAGCCCTCCGTGACGCGCTGGCAGCACCGCCTCACGGGCCTGCAGCAGCGCCTCGTCGCGGGGTGCCACCTGGAGCGGGACATCGCGGGGCGCGTCGAGCGGGCCGGGTTCACGCTGACCGCGCTCGAGGCGGTCGCGATCCCGGGGCCGTCCGTGCTGAACCACGTGGTGCTCGGCGCGGCGCGCCCCACTCCGGGGTGACGCCGGTCTCCTCCGGGGTGAACCCGGTCGGTGCGGGCGATCCCGATCCCACGCCACGATGAAGGGGAGACCGCCGTGAAGGTCACCGTGTTCGGCGCGACGGGCAAGATCGGCGCCCTCGTCCTCCGTCGCCTACTACATGAGGGACACGAGGTGACGGCGTTCGTCCGCTCGCCCGGCAAGCTCGGGGTCGCGGCCGCGGCGGTGGACGTGGTGGCCGCCGAGCTGACCGACGAGGACGCGATCCGGGAGGCGGTCGAGGACGCGGACGCGGTGATCAGCGCGCTCGGACCGCCGATCGACCCCTTCGTCCGCGGGACCCCGCTGACCGACGGCACCCGTCGGATCGTCGCCGCGATGCACGCGACAGGGGTCCGGCGGCTCGTCGCCCTCGCCACCGTGAGCGTGCCCGATCCGCGGGACCGGCCGCGCCTGCTCGACCGCCTGGTGCCGATCGCTATCGGGCTGCTCATCCCCGGGGCGCTGCGCGAGGTGCAGGGCATCAGCGAGGTCGTGGCGACCTCGGAGCTCGACTGGACGGTCGCCCGCATCTTCGCGCCGATCGACGTGCCCGCGAACCACACGCTGCGCGCCGGCTTCCTCGGCCGCGACCCCGTTGGGGTGGAGATGTCGCGCGCGGACATCGCCGGCTTCCTCGTCGACCAGGTCACCAGCGAGGACTTCGTCGGCGCGGCCCCGGCGATCAGCAACTAGGGCGGAGCCCATGTGAACGATCGTGGTCGCAGGAACGACCAACAGCGTTCACATGCCGTAGGCCTCCAACAGCCGCAGCCACACCTCGCTCATCGTCGGGAACGACGGCACCGCGTGCCACAGTCGCGGCAGCGTCACCTCGCCGACGATCGCGATCGTCGCGGCGTGGACCATGTCGGCCACGTCCTGCCCGACGAAGGTCGCCCCGACGACGACCTCGCGCTCGGTGTCGATCACCAGCGTCGCGAACCCGTCGTAGCCGTCGGCGTGCAGCGCACCGCCCGCGGTGTTCCCGATCTCGTAGCTCACGGCGCGCACCGGCAGGCCCGCGTCCCGCGCGGTCGACTCGGTGTGCCCGACGTAGGCCACCTGCGGGTCGGTGAAGATCACCTGCGGGACCGCGGTGTGCTCGGCCGTCGTCGCGTGGTGGGAGTACCGGCCGCCGAGCTCCCGGCCGTGGGCGCGCGCGACGACGACGTCGCCGCAGATCCGCGCCTGGTACTTGCCCATGTGCGTGAGCTTCGCGCCGGTGCTGGCGTCGCCGACCGCGTAGAGCCAGTCGCCGAGCACGGTCGTCGAGTCGTCGGCCTCGAGGGGCTTCCCCGGCTCCAACCCGACCGTCTCGAGCCCGATGTCGTCCGTGGTCGGGCGCCGGCCCGCGGCCACGAGGAGCTCCGCCCCGCGCACCTCGGAGCCATCGTCGAGCGACGCCACCACCTGGCCGTCCTCGCGGCGCACCGCGCGCATCGACACCCCGACCCGGACGTCGACGCCGTCGGCCTCCAGCGACGCCCGCACCCGCCGGGCAGCCTCGGGCTCGGTGTTCGGCAGCAGCCGCTCCCCGTGCTGGACGAGGGTGACCTGGGCGCCGAGGCGCTGGTAGGCGGTCGCCATCTCCACGCCGACCACCCCGCCGCCGAGGATCAGCAGCGAGGACGGGACGTCCTTGACCTGCGTGGCGTCGCGGTTGGTCCAGGCGCCGACGTCGTGGACGCCGTCGACCGGCGGGTAGGTCGGCACCGAGCCGGTGGCCACGACGACATAGCGGGCCGCGACCGACGTCGTCGTCCCGTCGTCGTGGGTCACCTCGACGGCGCGCTCGCCCGCCAGCCGCCCCCGGCCGCGCAGCAGCGTGATGCCCGCGCCGTCGAGCCAGGTCGCCTGGGAGGAGTCGTCCTCCCCCGCGAACTGGTCGCGCCGCGCGAGCACCGCCGCGACGTCGATCGGCCCGGCCTCGACGCCGGGCATGCGCCGGGTCGCGGCGAGCAGGTCGACCGGGCGCAGCAGCGCCTTCGACGGGATGCACGCGTAGTAGGAGCACTCGCCACCCACCAGGCCGGCCTCGACGACCGCCGCCGAGAGGCCCTGCTGGTGCGCCCGGTCGGCGACGTTCTCGCCCACCGGGCCCGCACCGATCACGACGACGTCGACGTCCAGGTCACTCATGCGTCCAACTCTCCCTCGCTGTCCCCGGACGGCCCGAAGCGCTCCACCCGGATGCTCCCCTCCGGCTGCCCGGCCGACAGCAGGTACGACTCCATCGCGAGGGTGAACCGTGCGGAACCGCACACGAACGCGGTGGCCTCCGGGTCGGCGATCGCGGCGACCGCGGCGCCGTCCAGCCGGAACCCACCACTCTCCCGCGTGAGCGCCACGAGCGCCCCGGCCGCCTCGAGCTCCTCGCGGTAGGGCAGGTCGGCGGCGGTGCGCGCGGAGACCGCGAGCGAG
>JAVXWR010000904.1:0-3329 GCA_032230725.1 Actinomycetota bacterium | reverse complement strand
GTCGACGTGCCCGGTATCGGCAGCATCACCGGAGAGCGCGCGAGCAGCCAGGCGAGGGCGACCTGCGACGGGGACGCGCCGGTCTCCTTGACGACCTCGTCGACCGGGCCGCCCTCGCGGGCGAGCGCACCGCTGGCGATCGGAAACCACGGAATGAAGCCGATGTCCTCGCGTTCGCAGTACTCGAGCACGTCGTGGGACTTGCGGGCGGTGAGGTTGTACATGTTCTGCACGCTGGCGATCGGAAGCACCTTGCGGGCTTCCTCGATCTCGCTCACCGACACCTCCGACAGGCCAACCTGATTGACCTTGCCCTCGTCCTGGAGTTCCTTGAGCACGCCGAACTGCTCCTCCTGCGGAACCTTGGCATCGATGCGGTGCAGCTGAAACAGGTCGATCCGCTCGACCCCGAGGCGCCGCAGGCTCATCTCGCACTCCTGGCGCAGGTAGTCGGGCCGCCCGCACGGGATCCAGCGGTTCGGTCCGGTGCGCAGCAGGCCGGCCTTCGTCGCGACCGTGATCCCGCGGTACGGGTACAGGGCGTCGCGGATGAGCTCCTCGCTGACGTACGGCCCGTAGGAGTCCGCGGTGTCCACGAAGTCGACCCCGAGGTCGATCGCGCGGCGCAGCACGGCCACTGCGTTGTCCGGGTCCTTCGGCGGACCCCAGATGCCCTCGCCGGTCAGTCGCATCGCGCCGTACCCGAGGCGGCGCACCGCCAGTTCCCCGCCGAGCTCGAACGTCCCGGCCGCGGCCGCCGCTGACTCCATCGTCGTCATCAGGCGTCTCCTTCTTCCGTGCGCGAAGCACCCACACTCGCATCCCCGGTCCACGCCACGCCCACCCCAGTGGCCGAGGTCCCACGGTCGGTGCCGTGAGAAGGTTCACGCGCCTCGGGGAGATCATGTGACACCGATCGGTGTCACGTAGTCGCAGGTCAGAGCCGTGCGGGCATGGCCTCCTCCGCGAAGAGGTCCGCCACCCGGTCGGCCGTCGCCCGGGCCCGCGCCGTCGTGGCGAGGACGCCGATGATGCCGATCAGCATGGTCGCCCCGCCGACCACCCACCACGCCGTGGAGAGCCCGGTTGCGACACTCGCCGCCGCGGCGACGATCGTGCCGCTCACCGCGACGCCGAGCGACGAGCCGATCTGCCGGCTCGTGGACGCGACCGCGGCGGCCACCCCGGCCTGGGTGCGCGGCATCCCGCTGACCGCGGTGTTGGTGATCGGCGGGTTGACCAGCCCGAAGCCGATTCCGTAGACGCCGTAGGCGACGAGCAGCACCCACAGCGGCGTCGTGGCCCCGACCAGTGCGATGACGATCGCGACGGCGGTGGTCGCGATCCCCGCGATCACCAGCGACGTCCGCGGCCCGCGGGTGGCGACCAGCCGACCGGACAGCGGGGCGCAGATCGTCGCGGTCACGGCCGCGGGCAGGAGCGCGAGCCCGGCGTCGAGGGCCGACAGGCCGCGGACCTCCTGCAGGTAGAGCGTGGAGAGGAACAGGAACGACCCGAACGCCGCGAACGCGCACACCGCCACCACGGTGGCCGAGGAGAACGGGACGCTCGAGAAGAACCGCAGCTCGATCAGCGGCTCACGGCGGCGGCGCTCCCACACCAGCAGCGCGACCAGGGCGACGAGGGCCAGCCCACCGAGCCCGACGATCAACGCCGAGCCCCAGCCCGCGCGGGGGCCCTCGATCACGGCGGTCACCACCGAGGCGAGCAGGACGACGACGATCACCTGGCCGACCGGGTCGGGCCGACGCGCGTGCGGTGCCCGGGACTCCGGGACGTAGCGCGCGGTCGCCGCGATCGCGAGGAGGACCACCGGCACGTTGACCCAGAAGATCGCCCGCCAGCCGACGGTCTGGGTGAGCACCCCGCCGAGCACGGGCCCGAGGCCGAGCGAGATGCCGACGACCGAGCCCCACACCCCGATCGCCCGCGCCCGCTCCCGCGGGTCGGTGAACACGTTGGTGACGATCGACATGGCGACCGGGTTGAGCATGGTGCCGCCGAGGCCCTGCAGCGCGCGCGCCGCGATCAGCCACCCGATGGACGGCGCGAGGCTGCACAGCAACGAGCCGAGGCCGAACAGGCCCAGCCCGACCTGGAACGTCCGTCGGCGACCCACCCGGTCCCCGGTCGCGCCGGCCAGCATGAGGAAGCACGCCAGCACGAGGGTGTAGGCGTCGATGGTCCACTGCAGGCTGGTGATCGAGGCGTGCAGGTCCGCGCGGATCGCGGGCAGCGCGACGTTGACGATGGTGGCGTCCATCGAGACGACGAGCAGGCTCGTGCAGCAGATGAGCAGGACGACGATCCGGCGGCGCAGGGTCGACGTGTCCTGCCGGTCCAGATCGTTGCCCACCCTCACGAGCGTAGGCGCGCCACGACGCACCCTCGGTGTGAGTCCGAACGGATCCGTGCGTACGGGACGAAGCGGGCGACCGACATGCCAGGGCTGCTCGCGCCGCCTAGGTTGCCCGCCATGGCGGGGACGGGGCTGTTCGATCAGGCTCGCGGGCTCACCCGCGAGCAGCGCAACGCGTTCCTCGCGGCCTGGCTCGGCTGGGCCATGGACGCGTTCGACTTCTTCCTGGTCGTCTTCGTGCTCTCCGACATCGCGAAGGAGTTCGGGGAGTCCACGACGACGGTCGCGTTCCTCACCACGGCCACGCTCATCGCGCGTCCGATCGGGGCGCTCGGGTTCGGGATCTGGGCGGACAAGAAGGGCCGCCGCATTCCGCTGATGGTGGACGTCCTCTTCTACTCCGCGATGGAGGTGCTCTCCGGCCTCGCGCCGACCTTCACCGTGCTCATCGTCCTGCGCTTCCTCTTCGGCCTGGGCATGGGCGGCGAGTGGGGCCTCGGCGCCTCGCTGGCGCTCGAGAAGATCCCGCCGGAGAAGCGCGGGTTCTGGTCGGGACTGCTGCAGCAGGGCTACCCGGTGGGCTACCTGCTCGCGACCCTGGCCAACTTCCTGGTCACGCCGGCTCTGGGCTGGCGCTGGCTGTTCGTGCTCGGCGCGATCCCCGCGCTCATCGCGTTCCTGATCCGCACCCGCGTCGGCGAGTCCGAGGCCTGGGAGCGCACGCAGGAGAAGGTCGCGCTGACGAAGGTCGGCCCCGGTCAGGTGTTCCTGCAGCCGAAGGTGCTGCGCCGCTTCCTCTACCTGATCGTGCTCATGACGCTGTTCAACTTCATGAGCCACGGCACCCAGGACTACGTGCCGACCTTCCTCAAGGAGGACTTCCACGCCGGTACCGGCGCGGTCACCGTCATCGCGATCATCTACAACGTCGGCGCGATCCTCGGCGGGG
>JAVXWR010000913.1:0-3022 GCA_032230725.1 Actinomycetota bacterium | reverse complement strand
GAATCGATGATCTCGGCGTCGGCGAGCAGACGGAAGGCGTCGCCGTAGGTCGGGGGGCTGCCGAGGCCGAGGCGCACGCAGCTGGAGGCGGCGAGGTCGATGACGACCTGGATCGCCTGCCAGAGGTCAGGACGACAGTGTCGGTGATCGACGACATCGGCCTCAGGCCGGTGGGGTCTTCGGGAAGGTGCGCGGCCACGCGGTCGACGGACGCCGAGGTGTTGGCAGGCGCTGCTGGTGCGTGGGCTGCACGATGGTGGGCGCCGGCGTACCGCCACCGAGGCCTACCTCGCCTGCCGGGCCGAGCTGGCGGCGCTGCCGGCACCGCGGCGCTGACCCTCGCCGACCTGCCCGTCGAGGCGGTCGCGGAGATGGTCGGTGCGCGCCTCGGCCGGCTCGGTCGCGAGGCGGTCGCGCGGCTGGCCACGCTGGTGCACCGGCGCGCCGGTGGGCACCCGCTGCACACCACGGCGCTGCTCGACGTCCTCGTCGCCCTGCCCGACGAGGCGGCCGCGACCGCCGCGGTCACCGAGGTGCCGCAGCGCCTGCGCGCGGTGCTCGACCAGCAGATCGACCGGCTCGACCGCCCGACCCGCCGCAGCCTCGAGGCCCTCGCCGTCCTGCGCCCGGTCCCGCTGGACGCCCTGGCGACCGTTCTCGACCGGTCCGCGCTCGCCGTCGCCGACGACCTGCGCGCCGCGCCCGAGCTCCGGCTCGTCGTCGCCGAGAACGACCGGTCCGAGACCCGCGCCGATGGTCCGCACAAGACCGCGGAGCTTGATGACGCTGGCCTGCCACACGACGCTCTCCGCGGGGAACCTCCGGGACGTCGCGGCAGCAGTAGCTCAGGGATGCCCGTTTCGATATGTCATCCGCACACGAATCATCGGGACCGCGACAATCAGTATTCGGACGAAATGTGAAGACCGCCGAGCTGAGGCATCCGTTTTGCCACTGCACTATGGCGCGCTCGTACTCTGCATCCCGAAGAGCCACGAATGTCGGCAAATGCAGCGATAGCTCCGGCGCAGAGGGCTAGAAATTGTTCGCCCGAATGTGTTCCCCTCGGCGCGGGGGGAAACATGTCGAGTAGCGAGGCCAGCGAACACGCCGAATTACGGGACGAAACGGAAGCCGAGCCGCGAGACGCGGGTGGGGGGCGCGGGCACCGGTTCGGCGTCTGGGGTCTCGTGGTGGCCCTGGTCGCCGCCGTGCCGGTCGCCGTGGTGTTGCTGCCGGTACAGCTCGTCGTCATGGACGGTGGGCTCCACCTGTCCTCGTCGGTCGCGCTACGTGCGGTGGTGGCCGGGCGGTGGCCCGAGCTGCTGACGTGGCGCCCTGGGTTGCCTCCGAACCTGACCGTCGAGCTCTTGCTCGCGGCGGTGAGCAACCACATGGATCCGGACGTCGCGATCCGCTCGGTCGTCATTCTCGGCCTGGTCGGCTTCGCGGTCGCGGCGGTGGTCCTCGTTCGAGCTGCGGGCGCTCCGACGTGGACGGCGCTGCTGGTGCTGCCGTTGCAGATGAACGCGATGGTGATGGTCGGGCTGCTGGGCTTCGTCCTGGCCGTCACGCCCGCGCTGGTGGCCGTCGCTGCGGTCCTGCGCCGCCCGGATCGGTTCTCGACCGCCGGCGTCACGGCGCTGCTGGTGCTGACCTGGCTGACCCATCTGGTGGCCGGGTTGGCGGGGCTCGTCGGTGTCGTCGCCGTCGTGCTGCTCCACGAGGTGGGCCGGCCAGGCGGGTTCGCGCGGGCACTGCGCCGCCTGGCGGTTCCGCTGGGGGTGATCGTCGCGCTGACGCTGGTGTTCTTCCTCGCCGGCGGCACCGACGGCGCCCGTGGTGTGGCGCTGTTCGGGGGCGGGCTCGACGTCCTCGAGCTCCGAACGCCCCTCGTGGCGCTCGCACAGCCGGAGTACGTCCTGGTCCGTCTGCTCTCGGTGGTGCTCTACGGGGCAGCGGCAGTGCTGCTGGTGCTGCGGTGGAGACGCGGGCTGCGGCGACCGGTGGCCGCCGACGGTCTGTTGCTCGCCGCGGTCGTGCTGGGGCTCGCTGCGGTGGTGGCGCCCGACCGCATCGGCTCGACGTCCTATGTGGCGGGCCGGCTGTCGATCTTCCTGCCGATCTTTCTCGGAGCTTGGGTGGCCTCGGCGTGGGAGCTCTTTCCGGACCGCCTGCCGCGCCGCCTCGTGGCGGTCGCTGCGGCGCTGGCCGCCGTGGTCGCGGTCGGGATTCCGCTGGCCCGCATCACCACGATGGAGTCCTTCGGTCGCGACCTCGCCGAAACGCGCACCCTGACGCCGTGCGCCCCGGGGAACTCGACCATCGCTCAGTTCAGTGTGGATGGGGGCCAGGAGCGGGCGAAGCGACTGACCCCGACCGTCGACCTGTCCGGCTATCTCGCCGTCGAGCAGCACCTGCTCGACCTGCGCAACGTCTCGGGCTCGGCGTCGTACTACGTGTGGGCCCTTACCCCGGCCGCACGGCCTGTCCCGGCGCTGGCCGGTGTGGACGAAGCGCTCGACGCGACTCCGCCCGAGGTCACGCTGGGCGCGGCGGTGGAGCACGGATACCCCCTGCAGACCGTCGTCGTCTACGGGCGCCGCGACGCGTCTCCGGATGCCCTTGCCGAGCCGGTCTGGCAGCGCACCCAAGCGGACCTGGCCCGTGATTTCCGCCGTGTTGCGGTCACCCCGACCGGACTGGCCGAGCTCTGGGTCCGCGACGGCGTTCCCTCACCGTGCGGTTGACACATTCTCCAGAGCACGCGGATGCGCGCCCCTCCAGCAGTACCTCTCGGAGGTCGGTGACAGCGGATCGGTGACGGTGCTGCGCGGGCGCGCCGGTAGACACGACGACGTCTGATGGACGAACGGCGTCACGGCTGTGGCTCGTGGGGGAGGGCTCCTCGACGGTCGGTAGGGGCTCGGGAGCGGCCACCTCGCGACGGAACCAGCCCCGCCAGGCAGCCAGCGCCCGCTTCCCGACCGCTCCCGCAGATCTCTTCGTCACCTCGCCGACG
>JAVXWR010000902.1:0-2590 GCA_032230725.1 Actinomycetota bacterium | reverse complement strand
TCGAGGACGGCGTCGTCGTAGCCCGCCGAGAGCCGCCGGTGGCACGGCACCGAGACGCCGACCGTCACGGCCACCGTCGCCGCCCCGCACACCCCCGCGAGGGCGGCGAGCCAGAACGGGACGCCGTCCGGGCGCCACAGCAGCAGCAACGGCGCACGTCACCCCCTGCACCGCCTAGGGCC
This sequence comes from Actinomycetota bacterium, assembly GCA_032230725.1. GTDB lineage: Bacteria > Actinomycetota > Actinomycetes > Mycobacteriales > Pseudonocardiaceae > Actinomycetospora. The sequence continues at coordinate 2,408 of JAVXWR010000902.1, read as the reverse complement.
CACTGACGGTCCACCCCATGAGGCGGGTGTGCCAGTCGTGGTGCTCGCGCCAGATCGCGGTGTCCCCGACCGCCCGGAAGCCCGGGTAGACGAGTACCTGGACCACCCAGACCAGGCCGACGCAGAACCACACCGCGGCCAGGTGGGCTACGAGGAGGGGCACGTCAGCGGGAGTACCCGCGATCACGCGCGGGGCGAGGCCAGCCGGGAGGACAGGTCGGCGGCCGCGTCGACGGTCGCCGTGGCGAGGGCGGGCAGGGCCGGGCGGACGCGGGCCGCGGCGCCCGAGACGTTGACCGCGGCGACCACGCCGCCGTGCACGTCGCGCACCGGGGCGGAGGCGCCGGCCAGGCGCGGGTCGAGGTCGCCGTCGACCACCGCCATCCCGTCGGCGACCACCCGGGCGGCGATCCGCGGATCGAGCCCGTGGGCGGACAGCCGGCGCGCGAGCCCGGCCTCGTCGCGGAAGGCGAGCAGCACGCGGCCGGCCGAGCTGGAGGCGATCGGGATGTCGGAGACGTCGAAGCCGGTGCGCGGCGGGGAGCCGTCCCCGGCGACCGTCAGCACCGTCGCCACCGCCTCGCCGTGGAGGCGGCAGAGGTGCGCGCCCACGCCGAGGCGGTCGGCGAGGCGCGCCAGGACACGGCCGGCCGTCCGGACCAGGCGCGCCTCGGTCGTCCGCGCGGCGAAGGCGTAGAGCCGCCAGCCCAGCGCGTAGCGCCGGCTCTCGGGGTCGCGCTCGACGAGGCCCTCCTCGGCGAGCACGGCGAGGGCGCGCGAGACCTGGCTCTCGGTGCGGCGGGTGAGCACGGCCAGCCGCGCGACCCCGAGGCCGGAGGGCTGCGCCTCCGGCGCGGCGAGTGCGGCGAGCAGGGCGACGTCGCGTCGCGACCCCGCCCCGACGTCCACCCGTCCACCTCACCAGGGTCCTTGCGCTCACCGCAAGCCGTCCTTGTCGGCAGGCCCGGGCCGGGCGTGCACTCGGTTCGGCGCACGAGGCCGCCGGAGGAGGACGAGCGCACGTGAAGATCACCGCGATCCGGGTGAGCGAGCACGAGATCGAGCTCGACCCGCCCGTGCACGCCGCGTGGGACCCCGACCCGCGCCGCCGCTTCGCGGCCACCGTCGTGCGGGTGGAGACCGACGAGGGCGTCGTCGGGATCGGCTCGGGCGACACCATGGCGGGGTTCGCCCCCCACGTGGACCACTTCCTCGGCACCGACCCGCTCGCGATCGAACCCCAGGTCCGGCGCATCGAGTCGATCGCGTTCCACGGCGGCCGGTTCTGGCCGCTCGAGGTGGCCCTGTGGGACATCGTCGGGCAGGTCGCGGGGCTGCCGGTGTCGGTGCTCTTCGGCGGCGTGGCCGACCGGTTGCCGGTGTACGCGTCGTGGTGCTCGGTACAGGCCCCGGGCCGGCGCGCGGAGGACGCGGCCGAGCTCGTCGGCCGGGGCTTCCGCGCGGTCAAGATCCGGGTGGACCCGCGCGACCCGGAGACCGGCGTCGCGTCCGTCGCCGCCGTCCGGGAGGCGGTGGGGGAGCGGCTCGACGTCCTCGTCGACCTCAACCAGGCCTGGCGGATGCCCGGCGACACCCGCCCCGCCGTCGAGCTCGTGGAGATCCGCCGGCTCGTGCGCCGCCTCGCCGAGTACGCCCCGGGCTGGATCGAGGAGCCGCTGCCGTACGCGGACGTGGCCGGCCACCGGCTGCTCCGCGCGGACAACCCGGGCCTGCGGATCGCGTCCGGGGAGATGCTCGACGACGCCGCGCAGGTCCGCGCGCTCGTGGAGGCCGACGCGCTCGACGTCGTGCAGACGGACGTCGTGCTCTCGCTCGGGATGTCGCGCACGCGCCACCTCGCCGAGGACCTCGCCGCCCGGCACCGCCGCTTCACCCCGCACACCTGGTCCAACGGGCTGGGGCTGCTGGCGAACCTGCACGTCGCGGCCGGCGTCGGTGCCGGCCCGTACCTGGAGTTCCCCTACGACCCGGCCGGCGGGTGGACCCCGGACCGCCGCGACTTCCTGCTCGACCGGGCGCTCTGGCCCGCCGCCGACGGCACCCTCGCCGTCCCCCAGGCGCCCGGGCTGGGCGCCACGCTGGCCGCCGGGATCGCGCGGTGAACGCCGTGGAGCCCCGTCCCGTGGCATCGGCCGCCTGCGCCTGCGTCGCGACCACCCCGTTCGTGCACGAGCCCGGCCCGGCCGTCGACTCCGGCCCGGGGTCGCTCGCGCGGCTCGGCGACCACGTCCTGGACGTCCACGCGGGTGCCCGCAGCGGCGGCGCGGTCGTCGTCACCGACGCCGGGTTGCGCGCGACCGGCATCGTCGACGAGGCCCTCGCCGTGCTCGCCGCGGTCGGCTGCCCGACGATCGTCGTCGACGACGTCCCCGGGAACCCGACCGTGC
>JAVXWR010000900.1:0-7441 GCA_032230725.1 Actinomycetota bacterium | reverse complement strand
CGCCCCCGAAGCCACCACCCTGGTGCTGGTCCACGATCCGGTTGTCCACCCCGCCGGCGCCGCCACCCAGGACGTCACCGCCCGAGATGTTGTCCCCGGCGCCGCCGAAACCGGCACCCTCGTGCTGGTCCACGATGCGGTTGTCCACCCCACCGGCACCGCCACCCAGGACGTCACCGCCCGAGATGTTGTCTCCGCCGTCACCACGGCCCTCGTGCTGGTCCACAATCCGGTTGTCTACCCCGGTCGGCTCGGTCATGATCTGCTCCTTTGTCGCGTTGTCGCGGTTGTCGAGGTTGCCGGGGTCGGCACCCTGTCGGTCCGTCTCGTTGTTCGCCTCATCGCGCTCCTGGTCGGAGTCGCACGTGGTCCTGCCGGACCTGCGACTGCGCCGTTGTCCAGGGCGATGTCGTCGTGTCCGAGGAGAAGTCTCGACGGACCGCGGCTCCGAGTCCTGAGTAGCCGACTACTCGGCTTCTCCGCAGAGCAGGACGCGCCTACTCGGACAGGTCCCGGGTCCCCCCGGTCACGACGGTCGCGAGGTCCCGACGGCCACTCAGACCGAGCTTGCTGTAGACGACGTGCAGCACGTTGTCGACGGTGCGCACCGAGACCACGAGCTGCTCCGCGATCGCCCGGCTCGTCATGCCGGACGCGGCGAGCGCGGCGATCTCGTGCTCGCGACGCGTCAGTTCCGAGGAGGAATCGAGATCCGCGATCGCGGGCGTACGCGCGCCCTCGCAGGTCTCCGCCCATTGCCGGGCGCGCAGGGCGCTCGCATTCCCGTTGCCGCGCCCGCCGTGGGCCCGGTGGAGGTGGCTCGCCTGCGCGGCGGCCTCCGCGGCGAAGAGGAGGGTCCCGAGGCCGGCGAACCGCTCGGCCGCGGCGTCCAGCTCGGCCGCGTCCCCTGCGGTGTACCCCTGGGCGTGGGCGACGAAGGCGGCGGACAGCGCGCCGTCCGCGTCGGCGGCCGCCGACTCGAGCCGCGCCGCGACCGGCACCGTCGTCCCCAGCCGCACCGCCGTGTGCAGCGCCACGAGGTGGGCCGGGAGCAGGCCGTCGCGCTCGGCGTGGTCGGCCGCCGCGAGGCAGGCCCGCTCGGCCTCCGCGAACCGGCCGCCTGCGACCGCCGTCCACACGGGAGCCATTCCGGCCCATGGGGCGTAGGCGTTGCCGCCCTCGCTGAGCACCCGTTGCAGCTGTCGCGAGGCGTTGGGGACGGACTCGAGGTCACCGGTCACCACGGCGGACTGGATGATCTCGCACCACAGCACGGCGAGCAGGGGGAGCTCGTCCGGATGCGTACCGGCCGTCGCGTCGCGCAGCCACCGCAGGGAAGTGCGCATCGTGCCCCGCAGCCCCGCCGCCACACCGAGCCAGCCGGCATAGAGGGCCTTCGCGGTCGCGTGACCGTCGGCGACGGCGCGCCGGTACCCCTCCTGGGCCAGCCGCTCGGCCTCGTCGAGCCGGCCGGTGAGCACGTGGGCCTCGCAGCGGCCCGTGTCCCGCTGCAGATGGGCCCACTCACCGGTGAGCACGAGCGGGGACGGGGAGGCCTCGATCGCCTCGTCGGTCCGGGCGGCGACGCGGGCGGTCACGTCGTAGCGGCCGGCACGTCGCAGGGCGGCCGTCGCGACGGCGAGGGCCTGCAGCCGGGTGGCGTCGACGGTGCCGTCGGGGTGGCTGACGTTCTCGGCGAGCTCCAGCGCCTGCTTCGCGCCGTCGTACGGGGAGGAGAGGGCGGCCTCGAGCGTGGCGAGCTCCGGTGTGCTGGACGCGAGGTCCGGCCCGAGGTCGCGCAGCACGGTGGTCGCCCGAGCCGGGCGTCCCAGCCCCCAGTACAGGTTCGTCACACGCGTGACGGCCAGCTGGGTGCGGCGCTCGGGAGCGTCCTCGCGGAACCACAGGCCGGCGAACAGCTCCTCCGCCTCGGCCGAGCGCCCGAGGCCGATCAGGACCTGCCCGAGCACCACCGAGGCCGCGTACCCGCCACCCTGCTCGACCGCGGCGCGGGCCAACCGCTCGGCGGCGTCGTAGTCGACCTTCATCGTGCTCTCGGCGGCCACCCGCAACATCTCGGCGTCGGTGGGCAGACCGGCCGCGAGGCGCCACGTCACCGCGCGGAGCCGGTCCCCGGACCGGCGGACCCCGGCGGCCTCGAGGGCCTCGGCCAGCTGCCGGTAGATGGTCTTCTCACGGCGGGGCGATGTGCGCTGGCGCAGCACCTCGCCGTAGAGCGGGTGGGCGAGCCGGAGCTCGACCCGCCGGTCGAGGCGCTCGGAGACGATGAGCCCCTTCCGCTCCACGGCGGACACGGCGTCGGCGTCCACGATCCGCTCCGGGGTGTCCACCGAGAGGGGCTCGCCGAAGGCCAGCAGCTCGAGGACCGCCTGCTCGTCGGCCTCGAGCGACCCCATGCGGGCGTCGATGAGCTCGGTCAGCCGGGGAGAGGGCACCAGCGGTCCGATCCACCGCCAGACGTCGTCGTCGACGCCGAGGGCACCGCTGATGAGGCCGCCCTCGACCAGCTCGCGCAGGAACAGCATGTTGCCGAGGCTGAGCTCCCAGAGGTGGTGGAGCGTGGCCCCGTCGACCTGCCCACCGAGTACCTGGCGCACGAGGTCGTCGGACTGCCCTCGCGCGAGCCCGTGGATGTCGATGCGTTCGGCGAGCCCTTCCTTCCACAGCGAGAAGATCGGGTCGGGCACCGTCACACCGGTCCGCGCGGTCACCACCACGGTCGCCGCGCCCGTCACGGCGAGCTGGTGGATGAGTGCCGCCGAGGTGGCGTCGAGCAGGTGGGCGTCGTCGACCGCGAGGAGGAGACGTCGGCCCCCGGCCTGCTCGACGAGGTGGCGCGCGGTGTTCGGGAGGAGGTGGGCGGCGTGGGAGCCGGGGCCGTCCCAGGTGGCGAGGAGCTGGCCCATCGCGCCGAGCGGGATGCCGGAGGCGGAGCGGGTCGCCATCACCCACCGCACCGCGGCGCCCGCGGCCTGGGCCCGGTCGGCGACGGCCCGGGCGAGCCGGGTCTTGCCGACACCGGCCGGCCCCACGAGGACGACGCCGGTCAGGTGCCCGTCGTCGAGCGCCTTGCGCACGGCCGCGAGCTCGCGTTCGCGCCCGACGAAAGGCCACTGCCGTGCCATCCCGCCTCCCCTCACGTGCCTGGCCGGGAGAGCGACACGTCCCGGCCCACGATGCCGAGCCGGAGGCCGTTCCTCACCGGATCCGTTACGACGACTGCGGATCACACGGTGGCCCATCGAGGACGCGGCGGTCGACAGTAGTCGGCTACGCAATATTGCTCATGGCCGCGCGAGAACGAGTCCGTCGACGACCCATTTGATGCTGTTCGTCCCGTTTTGCCCGATTCCAGGCAGAGTAGTTCCGGAGCCCGAACCGAGTAGCGATTACTCAGGTGGCGCGCGCACGACGCTCGAACAATGAGCGCCGAACGTTTCCTACGGCCTCGGGAGGGGACCATGCTCCGCGCACCCATCATCACGCTGGCAGTCGTCGTGGTCCTCGGACTGGTGCTGTTCGGCGTGGACATGGCCATCCAACGCCCGGCCGCGACGACCGCGCCCGCTCCGGCGGCCACAGCGGCACCACCATCGCCGGCCGCCCCGGCACCCGCCCCGGCACCCGCCACGGCACCGGCCCCGGCCGCGTTCCCGGCCCAGGTCCGCTACGTCGGCGACGTGACCTCGCAGGGGGCCAGCATCCCGATCGCCGTCACCGTGGACGGCGGCAAGGCCAAGGCGTACGTGTGCGACGGGCACCACGTGGAGGCCTGGATGCAGGGGATGGCCGCCACGGGCGCCGTCGACGGCGCCGGCCGTCAGGGCAACCACATGACCGGCCACCTCGACGGCGCCCAGCTCACCGGCATGGTCCACATCAACGGCCGCCCCGACGCGCCCTTCACCGCCTCCCCCGCGACCGGTCAGAAATCGGGGATCTACCGAGCCGCGGGCTCGGGCCGCACGACCGGGTGGATCGTCCGCGGCGACGGCGGCCAGGTCGGTCTGAGCCGCGACGCGAGCGGCGTGGAGACGCCGCCGGCGCCGCTGCCGCTCGACGGTCCGCTGCCGGCCGGGGTCGCGCTCGTGGACGGGTCGACCGACGTCGTCCCCGCACCCTGATCGAGAGAAGCCAGGAGCCACGATGAGCAGCACCGACCACGGGCCTGCGCAGACGCACGACGAGCCCGACACCGGACCCGTCGGCCCCTTCCCTCCCGCGGCGCCGGCCGGCGGCCCTCCCCCGGCGCTCGGTGGCGCGTCCACCGGCCCGGCCGTGGGTCGCGCCCTCGCCGTCCCCGTCCTGGCCGGCGTGGCCGCCGTCGTGGTGCTCGGGGTCTACGGACGCCTGCACGAGCCGGGCACCATCGCCGTCAACATCGCCGGCTTCTCGGGGCCGGGCTACGTCAAGGCGTGGCTGACCACGCTCGCGGCACTGCTCGCCGTCGTGCAGCTGGTGTCCGCCCTGAACATGTACGGCCGCCTCGGGTCGGCGTCCCCGCCGTGGGTGTCCGTCGTGCACCGGTGGTCGGGTCGGGTGGCGGTCCTGGCGACGGTGCCGGTCGTCGTCCACTGCCTCTACGTCTTCGGGTTCGAGTACAGCAACACCCGCGTGCTCGTGCACTCGGTCGCGGGCTGCCTGTTCTACGGCGCCTTCGTCACCAAGATGCTCGGCCTGACCCGACGCGGGCTCCCGGGCTGGACCCTGCCCGTCGTCGGGGGCATCGTCTTCAGTGCCCTCGTCGTGCTCTGGCTGACCGCGGCGCTGTGGCTCTTCCAGACGAAGGGCTTCCACCTCTGAGGCGCGTCACGCCGGCGTCCTGGCCTGGCGGCGCATGACCGCGTAGGCGAGCAGACCGAGCCCGACGACGACCACGACGGCGAGCGGCGCCGAGTACTGGAGGACCACGCTGCTGCCGTCGGGGTCGTACACCCCCTGGCGGGGCCACCCGATGTTCACCAGCAGGAACACACCGAACACCACGGCCACGACGTTGACCGGCAGCCCCCAGCGACCCAGCGAGAAGTACGCCGGGTCGGCGCTGTGCTGCGGTGACCGTCGCAGCCGGTGCCAGAGCCGCGGCACGGTCACGAACAGGTAGGCCAGGTAGACGATGACCACCGAGATCGACGTGACCGAGGTGAACACCGAGGTCTGCCCCAGGTTGATCAGCAGCACCGCGATCGAGAGCACGCCCACGGTGACCCCCGACCAGATCGGGGTCTTCGTGCGCGGTGAGACGTGGGCCAGCACGCGCGAGAACGGCAGCCGGCCGTCGCGCGCCATCGAGAACATCACCCGGGTCGCCGACGCCGCGATCGCGAGGGCCGCCGAGAAGATAGACACCGCGACGACGCTGAGCACGATCCGCCCGAGCACGTCGCCGAGCTGGGAGGTGACCACCCAGGCGATCCCCACGCTCGACATCTCCGGCGCCGCGAGATCCGGGGCGGCGACGAGCGCGGCGAGGATGAGCAGCAGCCCGCCGACCCCGGAGATGAGCATGCACCGGATGATCGCCTTCGGTGCGGTCCGGCGCGGGTCGCCGGTCTCCTCCGAGAGCTCCGCCGCCGAGTCGAACCCGTACATCACGTAGGCGGCCATCAGCATCGAGGCGAGGAACGGCCAGACGTAGGAGCCGTCCCCCTGGGTGCCGTTGGTCTCGAACACGACCTCCGGGCCGCGCTGGGCGTGGGTGAACAGCAGCACGACGACGACCAGGACCCCGACGATCTCGATCGTCACCCCGGTCCGCGTCACCGCGGCCATGCGCGTCACCCCGAACGAGGCGATGACGACGCACAGCGCGATGCAGATCGAGCCCAGGACGATGGCGTTGAGCGCGCCGGTCGGCGACGTCGGGTCCGGGTCGCCGCCGACGATCTGGAACCCGCTCCACACCTCGGGCAGCACGGCCTGCAGCGCGATCGCGATGGCGGCCACCGAGACGATGTAGCCGATCTGCATGAGCCAGCCGGCCATCCAGCCGACCGGGTCGTTCGAGACGCGTCGCGACCACTGGTAGATCGCGCCGGCGATCGGATACGTCGCGGCGAGCTCGGCGAAGACCAGGCAGACGCAGAACTGCCCCACGAACACGGTCGGCCAGGTCCAGATGTAGGCCGGGCCGCCGAAGCCGTAGCCGATGATGAAGAGCTGGAACACCGTCGTCAGGATCGAGACGAACGAGAACCCGGACGCGAACGACGCGAACGGGCCCAGTCCGCGGTGCAGCTGCTGGGCGTAGCCGAGGCCGGTGAGGTCTCCTGAGTCGCGTTCTTCGAGTGCAGTCATGCGTTCCTCCGTGGCAGGTGCCCGGACCGGACCAGGCACCCGAGGGCGTCGACGATCACCCGGGTCGCCATGAGCGAGGTGATCTCGGCGTTGTCGTAGGGCGGTGAGCACTCGACGACCTCGATGCCGGCGAGGGGGCGTGCGTCGCAGACGAGCTGGATGAATTTCAGGACCTCGCGCGGCAGGAACCCGCCCGGCTCGGGCCAGCCGGTGCCGGGGACGAACGCGGCGTCGAGGCAGTCGATGTCGAAGGACAGCCAGACCGCGTCCGTGCCGGCCCAGGCCACCTCGAGGGCCCGCTCGGCGGCCGCCTCGATCCCCATCTCGACGCAGTCGGTGACGGTCAGGATCGTCGTGCCGCGGTCGCGCCCGACGGCGACGCCGGGCCGCGGGGCCTGCCAGCCGCCGATCCCGATCTGGACGAGGTTCTCGGGCGGCACGTTGGGCAGGTCGGTGGCGTGGAACCACGGCGTGGTGTGCATCCGCTCGTCGAGGTCGGTCTCCTGGGTGTCGACGTGGCGGTCGAAGTGGATGATCCCGAGCTTGCCCTCGCCCAGGTTCTGCGCGACGCCGCGGCTGGTCGGGTAGCCGATGGAGTGGTCGCCGCCGAGCACCACCGGGAAGGCACCAGAGGCGTGGACGTGGCTGACGGCCTTCGTGATCTGGTCGAAGGTCTTCTCGATGTTCGCCGGGATCGTGAAGATGTCCCCGAGGTCGCACATCGTGATCGACTCGCGCAGGTCGACGCTGAGCTCGAACGAGTAGGTGCCGTAGAGCAGCGAGATGTCGCGGATGCCCTTCGGGCCGAACCGCGTGCCCGGCCGGTAGGTGGTGCCGCCGTCGAACGGGGCGCCGAGGATCGCCACGTCGTACTCCCCGCAGCGGCGGACGTCCTCGACGTACGGGCTCTTCATGAACGTCGGGATGCCGGCGAAGTGCGGGAGCTCGCCGCGGGAGAAGGTCGGGATGGTGCGGTCGACGATCGAGTCCGCGCCCGGCAGGCCCAGCTCGAGGCCGCGGGCGATCTCGGCGTCGTGCGCCGTCGTCGGGAGGGTCCGCTCGATCTCGACGGCGCGGGCCGCCTCCGGGCCGTGCCGGGGCGCCTTGCGGGGCGGGCCGGCGT
>JAVXWR010000899.1:0-8385 GCA_032230725.1 Actinomycetota bacterium | reverse complement strand
GCCAAGCAGAAGATCAAGCAGTGGTTCGCCAAGGAGCGCCGCGAGGAGGCGATCGAGGGCGGCAAGGAGGCCATCACCCGCGAGGCCCGGCGCACCGGCCTGCCGCTGCAGCGCCTCGTCTCGGCCGACTCCATCGGCGCGCTGGCCCGCGAGCTGCACTACTCCGACGTCTCGGCGCTCTACGCCGCGGTGGGGGAGCACCACGTCTCGGCCCGCCACGTCGTGCAGCGCCTCGTCGCCCTGCTCGGCGGGGTGGAGCAGAACGAGGACGAGCTCGCCGACCGCGCGACGCCGTCGACGGTCCAGCGACGCCGGGGCACCGGCGACGTCGGGGTCGTCGTCACCGGGATGGACGGCGGGACGGACGGCGGCGAGTCGAGCGACCTGTGGATCAAGCTCGCCCGGTGCTGTACGCCGGTACCCGGCGACGAGATCCTCGGCTTCGTCACCCGCGGCGGCGGGGTCTCCGTGCACCGCACCGACTGCACCAACGCCGACGACCTCCGCGCCGAGCCCGAGCGCCTCGTCGACGTGAGCTGGGCGTCGTCGTCGACCGCGGTCTTCCTCGTCGCCATCCAGGTGGAAGCGCTCGACCGGCACCGCCTGCTCTCCGACATCACGAAGGCGCTCGCCGACGAGAAGGTCAACATCCTCTCGGCGTCGGTGACCACGAGCCGCGACCGCGTGGCCGTGAGCCGGTTCAGCTTCGAGATGGGCGACCCGAAGCACCTCGGGCACGTGCTGCGCGTGGTACGCAACGTCGAGGGCGTCTACGACGTGTACCGGATGACCTCGGCTTCCTAGGTGCGCCGCGCGCTCGTGAGCAGAAAGTGCGGCTATAGCGACACTTTCTGCTCACCAGCCGCAGGCACCTAGCGCCGCCGGGTGTGGCCGCGCACGTAGGTGCGCGAGCCGATCCCGGCGAGGTACAGCGCGACGAACAGCAGGCCGGCGGTCTGGAGCAGTTCGGCCGTGAGCGGTCCGAACGCGAAGCCGGCGAGCTGGAACACGAGCGCGAGCCCGAAGAGGACGGCGGCGACGACGGCGAGCATGAGGACTCCCTCGAGGGTGCGGACGTAGGCGCACACCTTCTCGCACCTCACGACGATCACACGCCCGGGTACGGTCAGGCGTCGGCCTCCGGGACCATGTTGACCTCGGGGTCGGCGAACTCGGGACGCGCCGAGCGCGGATCGAGCGGGTTGACGGTGGCGGGGTCGACCTCGGCGTCGGCGGCGCGGGTCAGGGACCGGAGCCCCGCGTCGAGGACCGTCACCAGCGGCACCGCGAGCAGCGCGCCGGGAACGCCGGCGACGATGAGCCCGCACGCGATGGGCAGGACCACCGCGAGCGGGTGGAGCTTGATCGACTTCCCGAGGAACAGGGGCTGGAGGATGTAGCCCTCGAGGTTCTGGACGGCGAGCAGCAGCAGGACGACGAGCAGCATGTCGGTCACCCCGCCGGTGACCAGCCCGACGAGCGCGGCGACCGCGCCGGAGACGACCGCGCCCACCGTCGGGACGAACGCGCCGAAGAAGATCAGCGCCGCGAGCGGCACGGCCAGCGGGACCCCGATCAGCCAGAGTCCGAGGCCGGCCGTCACCGCGTCGATGAACGCCACGACGACGATCGCGCGGGTGTAGCCGACGAGGGAGGCGAACGCCCGGCGCCCGGCGAGGTCGGCGCGGCCGCGCACCCGACGGGGGACGCCGCCGAGCAGGAAGCGCCAGATCGCGCCGCCGTCGTGGATCAGGAAGATCAGCGTGAACAGCGCGAGCAGGCCCTCGGTGAACAGCTCGCCGACGGTGCCGACCGCGCCGAGCGCGCTGCTCGCGATGCTCGACTGGCTCGACCGGATGCCCGTGAGGACCTGGTCCCCGATCGCGGTGAACTGCTGGTTGTTCAGCCCGAGCGGCCCGGTGCGCACCCAGTTCTGGATCTCCGCGAGGCTGCTGCTCAGCTGGGTCGTGAGCTCCGGGAGCCCGGAGATGAACGCAAAGACCACGCCGGTGAACACGCCGCCGACCACCACCAGGCCGCCGACGACGACGATCGCCGTCGCCAGCGCGTGCGGCAGCCACCGCACCTTCCTGCTCATCAGGTGCGCCTCGGGGGCGAGCAGGGAGGCGACGATGAGCGCCAGCACGACCGGGACGAGGACCACCGAGAACGTCTCGGCGAGGTAGATGACGACGTAGACGGCCGCGGCGATCAGCAGCACGCGCCAGGCGAGCCCGGCGGCCACGTCGAGACCGTGGGGCACGCGCCAGGGCGCGGGGCCGGGGTCGGTGCCGCTCGGGCGACGGCTCTCGTGGGTACCGCTGCGGCCCTCGGCGCCGGGGACGTCGTGGCGGGCGCCGTCGGAGCCGTTCGCCCCGTCGGAGCCCTGGGGCTGCAGGCGCGGACCGTCGCCCGCGCGCACGCGACCGCCGTCCGTCTCCCCGTGCGACGCCGCCACGTGGCCCACCGTAGCCGGGGGCCGTCGTGCGGGCGCCCCGGTCGGCGACGTCGTGTCCCGGGTCTCCTGGATCGGTGCAGTCCGCCGTACGATGACGGGTGTGAGCCGTCGCGCCAAGATCGTCTGCACCCTGGGCCCGTCGACGTCCTCCCCGGAGCGGATCCGCGCCCTCGTGCGGGCCGGCATGGACGTGGCCCGGCTCAATTTCTCCCACGGGGAGTACGCCCAGCACCAGGAGATCTACCAGCGCGTGCGCGCGGCCGCGGACGCCGAGGGCCGCGCCGTCGGCATCCTCGCCGACCTGCAGGGCCCGAAGATCCGGCTCGGGACCTTCGCGGACGGGCCGCAGATGTGGGCGACCGGCGAGACCGTCCGGATCACGACCGACGACGTCGAGGGCACCCACGAGCGGGTCTCGACGACCTACCCCGGCCTCGCCGACGACGTCCGGCCCGGCGAGTCGCTGCTCATCGACGACGGCAACGTCTCGCTCGAGGTCACCGACGTCGAGGGGCGCGACGTGGTGTGCCGCGTGGTCGAGGGCGGGCGGGTGTCGGACCACAAGGGCATCTCGCTGCCCGGCACCGTGGTCTCGGTCCCGGCGATGAGCGAGAAGGACGAGGCGGACCTGCGCTTCGCGCTCGGGCTGCGGGTCGACATGATCGCGCTGTCGTTCGTGCGCTCGCCCGCCGACGCCGAGCTCGTCCACAAGATCATGGACGAGTACGACGCGCGGCTGCCCGTGATCGCGAAGCTGGAGAAGCCCGAGGCGGTCGACGCGCTCGAGGCCATCGTGCTGGCGTTCGACGCGGTGATGGTGGCCCGCGGCGACCTGGGTGTGGAGCTGGCGCTCGAGGACGTCCCGCTGGTGCAGAAGCGGGCGGTCCAGATCGCCCGGGAGAACGCCAAGCCGGTGATCGTCGCGACCCAGATGCTCGAGTCGATGATCCACAACTACCGCCCGACCCGGGCGGAGGCCTCCGACGTCGCGAACGCCGTGCTCGACGGCGCCGACGCGGTGATGCTCTCGGGGGAGACCTCGGTCGGGGACTACCCGATCGAGACGGTCCAGACGATGGCCCGCATCGTGGCTGCGGTCGAGGCCGGCCCGGCGTCGGTGCCCGCGATCCAGCACGTGCCCCGGACCCAGCGCGGTGTGGTGACGACCGCGGCCCGCGACATCGGGGAGCGGCTCAACGCCCGCGCCCTCGTCGCCTTCACCCGCACCGGCGACACCGTGCGGCGGCTGGCGCGGCTGCACACCCGGCTGCCGGTGCTGGCGTTCACGCCGGTCGCCGAGATCCGCTCGCAGCTGGCGCTGTCGTGGGGGGTGGAGACCTTCCTCGTGCCCTGGGAGGAGACCACCGACGCGATGATCCGCCGGGTCGACGAGTCGATCCTCGAGATCGGCCGGTTCGCGCCCGGCGAGCTCGTCGTCGTCGTGGCCGGTTCGCCGCCCGGGACCGCGGGCAAGACGAACCTCATCCGGGTGCACAAGCTCGGCGAGGACACCCGCTAGGCGCGTTCCGGGAGGGGATCATGGTCGGCATGGCGCACCCGTTCGACGCGCTGACCGCCGACGTGATGCGGGCCGGCGGCAGCTGGAAGTGGTCCACGCCCGGCACCGACGCCCACGGGCGTGGCCTGATCGGCGCGTTCGTCGCCGAGATGGACTTCCCGGCAGCACCCCCCGTCGCCGACGCGATCCGGGCCTGCGCCGACGCCAACCGGTTCGGCTACCTGCCCGACGCCTGGGTGGCCGACATGGCCGCGGCGTGCGCGTCGTTCTGGGCCGACCGGTTCGGGTGGGCGCTCGACCCGGCCCGGATCCGGCCGCTGCCCGACGTGCTCACCGCGCTGACGGCCGTCGTCGGGCACTTCACGCCGGCCGGCAGCCCGATCCTGCTCCCGACCCCGGCCTACATGCCGTTCCTGACCGTGCCGGGGATGCTCGGCCGGGAGCTGGTGCGGGTGCCGATGGCCCACGACGACGGGGGCTGGGCGCTCGACCTGGACGCACTGGACGCGGCGTTCGCGACGTCGGCCGCGAAGCTGCTGGTGCTGGTGAACCCGCACAACCCGACCGGGCGGATGCTCACCGCGGCGGAGCTCGCCGGGGTCACGGAGGTCGTCGAACGCCATGGCGCCCGGGTGTTCGCCGACGAGATCCACGCGCCGCTGACGTTCGACGGGCGGGTGCACCTCCCGTACGCCGCGTCGTCCGAGGCCGCGGCGGCGCACACGGTGACGGCGACCTCGGCGTCGAAGGCGTGGAACCTGCCGGGGCTCAAGTGCGGCCAGCTGATCCTCGCGAACGCCGCCGACGCCGCGCGGTGGACCGAGGTCGGGTACCTCGCCGAGCACGGCACCGCCACGCCCGGCGTGCTCGCGTCGACGGCGGCCTACGCGCACGGGCGGGCGTGGCTCGACGACGTGCTCGGCTACCTCGACGGGAACCGCGCGCTGCTGCGGGGGACGCCGCTCCCCGGGATCGAGGTCACCGTGCCCGAGGGGACCTACCTGGCGTGGCTCGACGCGACCGCGCTCGGGCTCGACGAGCCCCCGTCGGCGTTCTTCACCCGCGAGGCCGGGGTCGTGATGACCGACGGGGCAGCGTGCGCCGGACCGGGCGGGATGCGGCTGAACCTGGCCATGGCGCGGCCGGTGCTCGCCGACGCGGTGGAGCGGATGTCGGCGGCACTCGCCGGGCCGCGTCGCTAGGGTCGGGGCATGGGGCTGTCGTTCTCCGAGGAGCCCGAGGCCGGCCTGGTCGCCGTGACGCTGACGAACGACGACGGCGAGGTCCTCCAGACCCGGGTCGTCGCGGCCGACGAGCTCGCGCGCATCGCCGCCGCCGCCCGGCGGGCCAGCGCGCGGGCGGCCGAGCGGGGCGAGCCGCTGTTCGTGACGCTGGACGAGTTGATCGACGGGCCGCCGGACTGACACACGCGCGTCAGCGCCACGGACGGCCCGTCAGCGCCGCGCTCACCGGGAGCCGGCGCAGCACGTCGGCCAGCAGGACCGAGCCCACGACGGTGCCCAGGTAGAGCGCCGCGAGCGTGCCGCCCGAGCCGACGGCCGCGACCCAACCGCCCGAGACCGCCAACAGGCCGGCGAGCACCAGCGGGTGCGCCAGGAAGATCCCGAAGGAGCGGTCCGAGGCGTACGCCAGGGCGCGGCGTGCGAGACCGCCCGGCCGCCAGCCCGCGGTGGTGACCAGGCTGAGCGTGTAGAGCCCGAGCACGGCCACGAGGAACCACGGGATGGTCGTCGGCCGGAACACCGCGGCCGCCACCGCGGGCGCCGTCCCTGCGCGCACCTCGATCCCGTACAGCACCTCGGCGCCCATGACGGTCACCACGACGAGGCCCGCGATCGCCCACCGGCAGCGCAGTACCACCGCCTGGACCTGGTCGAGGTGCAGCGCCGCGACCGCGCCCACCACGGGATAGAGCAGGTAGGCCGGCAGCAGGACGTACCCGTGGGCGAGGAGGAATGCCCCGAACGCGTTCGCCGGCGGGTCCACGAGCAGGTCGCTCACCACGACCTGCACCACGAGCGCCCCGACGAGCACGACGACGTGGCCGGCGGCCGAGAGCCGGCGCAGCCCCGCCACCAGCGCCGGGAGGACGAGGTAGAGCTGCAGCGTCACGAGCAGGAAGTACAGGTGGTACCAGGCGGTGCCCTCGAGGGCGTTCCAGCCCGTCGTCACGAGCTCCTGCGCGACCGTCGGCGCCGGGGTGCCCGGCGGGCGCGTCGCCACGGCGAGCAGCGAGTACACGACCGTCCACGCAAGGTAGGGCGTGAGCACCAGCGGGACCCGCCGCCGCCAGAACGGGAACGGACGCTGCGGGCGGCGCAGCGCCTGGAACGTCAGCACGAACCCGGTGAGGGTGAAGAAGGCCTCGCGGGTGAAGTGCAGGAGCAGCTGCCCGCCGTTGGCGCCGACGTTGTCGATGGTCGTCGCGGCAGAGAGCACGTGCACCCCGATGACGCACGCGAAGGTCAGCAGCCGGAAGAGGTCGACCTCGTGCAGGTGGCGGCGGTCCGAGGCGGGTGCCGGGTGCGGAGCGGTCACCACGCGAGCGAGGGTGCTCCCCGAGGCTGGGAGGAACCTGGGCGAGGGGTGGGTCAGGCCGGTGCGGTCGCCCCGTCCGGGCACGGGCCCGCACCCACGACGCCGGCCCGGGCCAGGTCGTCGAGCACGTGTCCGGCGAGCAGGCGCTGCCCGGCGACGGTGGGGTGCAGCCCGTCGGCGACCCGCGGGAACGACCAGCCCTCCGCGAGCGGGTCGAGCACGACGACGCGGGGGTCGGCGCGGCGGGCGGCGTCGACGATGGTGGCGTCGGTCGCCCGCGCCGCGGGGCTCGGGTCGCCCGCGTGCGCGACGACGGTGACGAGCGCGACCGGGGCCCGGGGCGCCTCCCGGTGGGCGGTCTCGACGGCCGTCGTCACGGCGCTCCGCAGCTGCGGGCCCGGTGTGCCGATGTCGTTGTGACCGGCCTGGAGCAGCACCAGGGACGGGTCGAGGCGGGGCAGGTCGGCCTCCCGGAGGAGCCGGGCGACGGGTCCGCGCGCGTCGCGGCCGGCGGCGACGTAGCCCGCGCCGGGCACCGCGCCCACCACGACCCGCCGCCCGAGGCAGCGGCCGACGACGGCGGGCCACGCCTGCTCGGGGGTGCTGCCGGTGCCGGCGGAGATGGACGCGCCCAGCACGACGACCGGGTGCGCGGCGGGCCCGGCACCGACCGGTTCGGTCACGACCGGCGGGGCCGCCGGCACCGGCCCGGCCGTCGCCCGGCCGACGAGGAACACGGCGGCGACGATGGCCGCCGCGACGCCGACCCCGACCAGCGCGCGACGCCGATGGGAGAGGCGCCGCGACGTGCCGGCGGGCGGGTGGTTCACCCGACTCGGACGAGCGCGAACGACTCGGGCGCCAGGGTCACCGCGCCCTCCGAGACCCCCGCGCCGACCGGCGCGGCCAGGCACTCGTGGGCCCCGTCGACGGCGACGGTGCGCTCGTCGGCCGCGAGGTTCACCACGAGGCGGAGGCTACCCCGGTGCAGGACCAGCGTCCGGCTTCCGGGATCGGCATCGCAGCGCACCTGGTCGAGGCGCGGGTCGGCGAGCTCGGGCTCGGTGCGCCGCAGCGCGATGAGCGAGCGGTACACCTCGAGCAGCCAGGCGTGCGGTCCCTCCTCGGGCTCGGACCAGTCGAGCGTGGAACGCTCGAACGTCGCGACGTCCGTGGGGTCGGGGACGTCGCCGGAACCCCAGCCGTGCTCCGCGAACTCCCGACGACGGCCCTCGCGCACCGCGTCCTGCAGCCCCGGGTCGTCGAACCCGACGAAGAACGCCCAGGGCGTCGACGCGCCCCACTCCTCGCCCATGAACACCATCGGGGTGAACGGCGAGCAGAACACCAGCGCCGCCCCGCACGCGAGCAGGCCGGGGGACACCGACGCCGAGAGCCGGTCGCCCGCGGCGCGGTTGCCGACCTGGTCGTGGTCCTGCAGGTAGGCGAGGAACCGGTGGCCCGGGGTGCGGGCGAGGTCGACGGGGCGACCGTGGCCGCGGCCGCGGAAGCTCGACCAGGTCCCGGCGTGGACGTAGGCCTCGCGCAGCACCCGGGCGAGGGTCTCCAGCTCGCCGAAGTCGACGTAGTAGCCCTGGGTCTCCCCGGTGAGCGCGGAGTGCAGGGCGTGGTGGATGTCGTCGCACCACTGCGCGTCCAGGCCGTAGCCGCCGGCCTCGCGCGGGGTGATCAGCCGCGGGTCGTTGAGGTCGGACTCGGCGATGAGCACGCATGGCCGGCCGAGGAGCGAGGCGAGCCTGTCGGCGGTCGTCGCCATCTCCTCGAGCAGGTGGGTCGCCCGGGCGTCGCGCAGTGCGTGCACGGCGTCGAGGCGCAGTGCGTCCACCCC
>JAVXWR010000897.1:0-3121 GCA_032230725.1 Actinomycetota bacterium | reverse complement strand
CCCAGACCTCCAGCTTGTACTCCAGCGACAGCGGCACGTCGCCGAAGGCGCGCCCCTCGAGGCGGACGTAGGCCCACTTGCGGTCGTCGAGCCACGGCACGTGGTCCGACGGGCCGATGTGGACGTTCGACCGACCCATGTCGCGGTCGACCTGCGAGGTCACGGACTGCGTCTTCGACGTCTTCTTCGACTCCAGGCGCTCGCGCTCGAGCATGTTCTGGAAGTCCATGTTGCCGCCGACGTTGAGCTGCATCGTGCGGTCGAGCTGCACGCCGCGGTCCTCGAACAGCTTGGCCAGCACCCGGTGGGTGATGGTGGCGCCGACCTGCGACTTGATGTCGTCGCCGACGATCGGCACGCCGGCCGCGCGGAACTTCTCGGCCCACTCGGGGTCGGAGGCGATGAACACCGGCAGGGCGTTGACGAACGCGACGCCCGCGTCTAGCGCGCACTGGGCGTAGAACTTGTCGGCGTCCTCGCTGCCCACGGGCAGGTAGGACACGAGGACGTCGGCGCGCGCCTCGCGCAGCGCCGCCACCACGTCCACCGGCTCCTCGTCGGCCTCGGTGATCGTCTCGCGGTAGTAGCGGCCGAGCCCGTCGAGGGTGTGGCCGCGCTGGACGATCACGCCGGTCGGGGCGACATCGGCGATCTTGATGGTGTTGTTCTCGCTGGCGGTGATCGCCTCGGCGAGGTCCTGACCGACCTTCTTGGCGTCGACGTCGAACGCGGCCACGAACTCGAGGTCGCGGACGTGGTACCCGCCGAAGTCGACGTGCATGAGCCCGGGCACGCGGGTGGCCGGGTCGGCGTCGGCGTAGTACGTGACGCCCTGGACCAGCGAGGCGGCGCAGTTGCCCACACCGACGACGGCCACACGGACCTGACCCATGGATGGTCTCCTTCACTCTGTGCCCCGGTGGGTGATCGGTTGCTCGGGGCGTGTCTGACGTGCGGGGTGGCGGCCCTGCGCGCTCGTGTGCAGGGCCGGGGGTGGACGACGGCGTCCGACCCGGCGGCGGGCCGTGGTCAGTCCGGCGGCTCCACGGAGCGGTCGGGTGCGGACCCGCCGGCCTGGCCCAGCGACCGTTCGTGGTCGATGAGCTCGTTGAGCCAGCGGACCTCACGTTCGGTGGTGTCGAGCCCGATCCGGTGGAGCTCGCGGGTGTAGCGGTCGATCTGCTCCCCGGCCCGGGTCATCGTCGTGCGGAGGCCGTCACGCCGCTCCTCGACGCGACGTCGCCTGCCCTCGAGGATGCGCATGCGCACCTCGGCGGGCGTTCGGGAGAAGAAGGCCAGGTGCACGCCGAAGCTCTCGTCGTCGCACGCCTGCGGCCCCGCCTCGCCGAGCAGCTCGTCGAGCCGATCTTTTCCCTCCGCGGTGATCTCGTACACGCGGCGTCCGCGCCGACCCCAGCTCCCGCGCACCGTCGCCGACTCCGGGTCGCGCTCGACGATGAGTTCGGCGCGCTGGAGACGACGCAGCGTCGGGTAGACCGACCCCCACGAGAACGCACGCAGCGAGCCGAGCCGGGCGTGGAGCTGCTTGCGCAGTTCGTAACCGTGCATCGGCGCCTCGTGCAGCAGGCCGAGGACGGCGAGCTCGAGCAGTGGGCCCACCTCCCGGAGTCCTCGGTGGTCGCCCGATGTCGGCGACTCTCTCGTCGCACCATATCGCGCCGATACATCGAGGCTTCCCGCGCGACGATCTCGTCACACGACCGCAGCGCGTCGCCGCGCGTCGCTGGTTACGCTGCGACGCGTGCGAACACCCCGTCAGGTCGTCGACTACGCGTTGCGCCGCCGTGCGCATCTCGCGGACGTCGCCGCCGGGCGCACCTCGACCCAGGACGCGTGCGACGCCGGGGCCTACCTGCTCCAGGCCGCGACCTATCACGGCGTGCCCACGAGGACGCCGTGCCCAATGTGTCGTCGCGACGAGGTCGTCAACGTCTCCTGGGTCTACGGCGAGCGTCTCGGGCCGGTGTCCGGTTCCGCCCGATCGGACGAGGAGATCGCTCGACTGGACGACGCGGCGGGGGAGTTCACCGTGCACGTGGTGGAGGTCTGCCGTACGTGCCGATGGAACCACCTCGTACAGTCCTACGTCTTGGGAGCGGACGACGCCTCGGGCGGCGGCCGCCGTCGGCGTCGGACTGCCTCGCCCTGACGCCTCGGTGGGCGTGACGTGGCCGGGTCCGTGACCGACCATGCCGTTCCGGGAGGCGCCACGTGACCGACGACCGTCGTAGTGACCGTCGTCCCGTCAGCGGCTCCGCCGCCCCTCCCCGGCCCGGCTCCCCGCCGCCGGGGCCCCGCAACCTCCCGCCGGGCTGGAGCCCCGTGCCCCCCGGCGACCGCGACGACCAGACCGTGCCGAACAGCGCCGCCTCCAGCCCCGCGCCGCCGGCGCCCGGCCGTCACGGGCAGCCCAACGGTCAGGCTTCGAACGGTCGCGGGCCCGGCGGTCAAGGCGCCCACGGCCAGGGCTCCAGCGGTCCGGGCCAGGCCCAGCGCCGGGCCCCGAACGGACAGCCCCCGAACGGACAGCCCCCGAACGGACAGCCCCCAAACGGACAGGGCCGCCACGGCCAGAGCGCCGGACGGCACGGTGCACCCGCGGCAGGGCGCACGCCCCCCGCTCCGGCCGCCACCCGCGTCGGCGCGCCGGACACACGCGCGGACGAGCGCGCCGACGCGTGGAGCACCGAGCGCCCCGAGCCCCGGCTCCTCACCCACGAGGGTGCCCGCCCGCTGGCCACCGCCGCGGCCGGCACGGCGGCCCCGTCCCGCGCCGCCGGGGCCACCCGGGTCGGCGGTCGGCCCGGCACCGCGCCGACCGTCGCCACCGACGTCGTCCAGGGCACGGCCGCCCCCGGGCGCACCCGCCCCACCGACGACCCGCCGGAGGGTCCCGGACGTCGCGGCGGCGGAGGCTCCGACGACGAGCCGCCGAGCCGGCGCCAGGCCAAGCTTGCGGCGCTCTCCCCACGCCAGCGGCGTCGGCGCCGGGCCCGGCGCATCGCCTACGTCGTCCTGGGCCTCGCGATCCTCGGGCCGGTCCAGGCGTTCGCGATCGGCTGGATCGTGTTCCGCATCCCCTCGGCCGACGACGCGACCA
>JAVXWR010000896.1:0-3526 GCA_032230725.1 Actinomycetota bacterium | reverse complement strand
CCCTGACGACCTCCAGCGACGAGGAGTTCGGGACGACCCCCGTCCTCTCGTCAGGACCGTCCTCCATCCCGGAGCCCGGCAGCACAGCACTCCGGAGACCCCGCACCGGCCAGAAAACCTTCCGACGCCCGGGATCGCGGCCAGTCTCCGGATGCGGATGCGGATGCGGATGCGGATGCGGGAGGCCGCGACCGGAGAGGAAGGTGTCGTCGGCGGACCCGGCGACCGCGACCACGAACTCCTCGTCGGCCTCGGCCGCAATCAAGGGAGCCGAACCCCCACGGTTCGCGTGGCGCTCGCGTATCCAGGCGGCGACGTGGACCGGGTATGCCGGGCCGTCGGGTCACGTTCGCCGGCGTGGGGCCGTCCTCGGAATGCGCCGCACAGCGCTCTTGCCCAATGCCGACATTCATCACGTGGCTCGTTCACCACCGCCCAGGCCCGTGGAACCCGTCCGGGCCAGCCCCGGCCATCTCTGGAGGTCATCGAGCATGTCCGCTCCCACCGCGACCGACCGTCCCTTCCGCGCCGGCCCCCGGCTCTTCCCGATGGTCGTGGTGGGCGGCGCGGCGACGAGGGAGGCGCCGCCCACCACCGCGCTCCCGCGACGCGGCCGGGTCGTCATCGTCAGCGCCACCGTCGGGCAAGGCCACGAGCGCGCAGCGCGCGAGCTCGCTCACCGACTGACCCGCCGCGGCATCGAGGTCGAGGTCCACGACTACCTCGACGCCCTGCCCGCATACGCCCGGCGGGTGCTGCGCGACCTGTACGCACCCACCGTGCAGTACGCCCCCGCGCTGTTCGACCGCATCTTCGACGATCTCGAGCACGACGGCCTGCTACGGCGCATCACAGGATGGGTCTGCGGCCTGGCGCTGGCCGGGGTCGAGGAGTGGACCCGCGGCGCCGACGTGGTGGTGACCACCTACCCACTGGCCGGGCAGACCCTCGGCGCCCTGCGCGACCAGGGACGCCTCGCTGCGCCGGCGGTCACCTACCTTACCGACCCCGCCGCTCATTCCATCTGGTGCCACCCAGCGGTCGACCACCACCTCACGGTCACCCGCGCCACCGCCTCCGACGCCGCCCGCTACGGTATCCGTGCCCGCGTCGGCGGACCGCTGTGCGCCCGGACCACCGCGACCTTCGGCCGCCGCGTGGTGCGCAACGAGCTCGGTCTCCCCCACGACGTACCCGTCGCTTTGATCAGTGCCGGTTCGCTCGGCATGGGCGCGGTTCCCAGGACCGTTCGGGAGCTGATCGCGCACCCAGACCTGCGGGTCGTGGTGCTCTGTGGCCGCAACGCCCGGCTGTGCCGGCGTCTCCGGGGTCTTTCTCGGGTCGTCGCGCTCGGTTGGCGCGACGACGTACCCGCGCTCATGGCGGCCTGCGACGTTCTTATCCACAACGCGGGTGGTCTCTCGCTCACCGAAGCCCTCGCTGCCGGGCTCCCGGCGATCACCTACCGCCCGATCCCCGGTCACGGCCGGGCCAACGCCGAGATCCTCGACCGGGCGGGCGTCGCGCCTTGGGCCCGAGACGCGGCCGCCCTCGCAACCGCCGTCGACGACGTCCTCGCTCACCGCGACGGAGCACCTGACGACGAGCTCTGGCCCGTAGGTTCCGACCCCGCCGCGCTCGTGCACGGCATCCTCACCGCCGAGCTCACTCCGTCGCTGCGCTCGCACGCCCGATCGTCGGAGAGCGACCGGTGAGCAGCGCGTTCCTGGCCGCGGGGCGCCCGCCGCGATCGCGGCCCGGTGCTCGGGGCCTCCAGCGTCGCGCAGCGCCGCGGCATGCGTTCCCCTGAATCGACCGGGTCGGCGACGGACCGGCAGTCTGCTCACGACGGTGACGGCCAGCTGCTGGTGGTGGGTCGGCACCGTGGCTTCGATCGGTGGACTGGCGCTGCAGGTCGTCGCGTTCACACTCGGCTCGCTCATCGTCGTGCAGACCACGATGGTCTCCAGCGTCCTCGCGACCACGCTCGCCGAGCGGCTGTTCCTGAGTCGCCGTCCCAGCCAATCGGGCTGGTGGGCATGGCCCTCACCGCACCCGGACTCGTTGGTGTTCTCTGGGCGTGCGCCCCCACTCCAGCCACCCCCGCCACATGCCCGCCAAGACGCCGCAGCCACTGCTGCGCAAGATCGTGCACCCGCGCTGGAAAGAGCAACTCGAACCCGTCGAGATCGCCGCGCGGGTCGGGGTCGCACCTCCGCGGCGCATGCGATGCTGCGCGGCTTCGGGGTCAGCCGGCTCAACCAGATCGACCGCGCCACCGGCGAACCGCCGCTACGAGCATCCTTATCCCGGCACGATGATCCACGTCGACACCCAAGTAACTCGGCAACGTCCCTGACCGGGGCGGATGGCACTACGTCGGGCGCAAGGAGGGCAAGCGCAACCGCGCCGCGACTCCCGACGAGCAACGCACATCCGTCGAGGTCCCAAGATTGGGACCGCGTTGGTCACGCCACCGGACGGTGACCGGTCCGAGGCAACTCCTGCTCGACGCGACCCCACAGCGGCCTTCTCCCCGGTGGAGACCTGGCCAGGGCAGTCTGTCGCGATGAGCCCTCCACCCGAGCTCCCGGGGGTCCTCGCGTCGCTGGGCCCGGCGCTGGACTCCTACGGTTACCTCGCTGCGGGCGGCCTACTGTTCCTCGAGGACTTCGGTGTCCCGGTGCCCGGGGAGACGATCCTGATCGCCGCCGCGGTCTACGCTGGTGCCGGCTCTCTCAATATCGCCCTGGTCATCGGGATTGGCGTGGTGGCCGCAGTCGCGGGCGACAACGTCGGCTTCGCCATCGGGTTTTCGGCGGGCGCCGGTTGCTGGAGCGGTTCGGGCACTACGTACTGCTCACCCCTGCCCGGCTCGACACCGCGGAACGGTTCTTCACCCGCCACGGCGGGAAGGTCGTCGTAGTGGCTCGCTTCATCGAGGGACTGCGCCAGACCAACGGCATCACCGCCGGGCTCCACCGGCATGCGCTGGCCACGGTTTCTGGGGTTCAACACCCTCGGCGCCGTGCTCTGGGTCGGAGTATGGGCATCGCTGAGCTACGTGGTCGGCACCAACATCGGCCAGATCTACCAACAGGTCAGCCGCTACCAGCTCTACGCCCTGGTCGCGGGCGCCACGCTGATCGTCGCATTCGTGGTCTGGCGACTCTTCCGCGGCCGACGACGCGGCCATCACCGACCTAACCGCGCGGAGGCCGACCCGTGACCGATGACGCCGCCCGCGGGCCGATCCCGGCCGACCCGCGCGCCCAGTCCGAGTCCGCTGCGGCGCCCGGCGCGACCCGCAACGTCTTCCCGCTCCATGCCGCCGCGCTCACCACCTGCTTCGGTGCGCACTCGGGCCGGCCGCGAACCTGGGCTGCTACAACCCGGCTGGCTCCCTGCTACACGCCAATACGTGCGTTCGAGCCCCCCGAGCCGTCAAAGGCGCCGACCGCCCAACGAGGATGAGGCGGGTTCACCTCATGTCCCGGCGTCCTTACCCCGGCCAGTCGGAGTCGAG
>JAVXWR010000893.1:0-7587 GCA_032230725.1 Actinomycetota bacterium | reverse complement strand
ACGTCGATCTCCTCGCCCGCCGCGCGCGCCGCGATCACCTCGCAGGCCGCGAGCTGGGCGTCGAGGTACTCCGCGCGGGCCGGGTCGAGCGACGTCGCGCGGGCGAGCCGGCGGCGCAGTGCGGCGGCGTCCCCGCGCAACGTCCGCGGGTCGGGCCGGGGCTCGGCGTCGACCCGCCGGGCGATCGCGGGATCGCCGACGTGGGCGTCCACGAGGCCCGGGACGAGGCGCCCGAGGCGCAGCCCGAGGATCACGTAGGCCCCCGGGAGCCCCTCGGGGTCGTTCTCGTCCACCGGGACCGAACCGTACTCGCCGTGAGGACCGTGGGACTTCGGCGTGGACACGACGTCACTGGATACGCCACCCGGGTGTCGAGGTCGGTGACCGATCGCGGCGGCATGCTCCCCCCGGGGCGGCCCGGGACCCCCGGCAGGCCCGCACCCCACCCGATCCGGGCACTCAAGTAGCGGTGCGAATTGCCCGTCACTCGATCGAGGAATGCGCGCCTCTTTCGGGCCGGTGGGGTCGTTAGGGCTCACGTCATCGGCCACACCGTCCGTGAGGCCCGAACACGAAAGCGGTCACCCGGCCCCCGGATCGGGGACCGCGCACTGACGAGGGGAAATTCTTCGAATGCTGGCGAAGAAGGCGGGAATGGTCGTCGTGGGCGCGGCGGCGGGGATGGTCGCGCTGACGCCGGCCGCGTTCGCCGGTAACGCGCCGGCCGGCTCGTCGTCGCCGATCTCCTCGGGCGGCGGCCAGAGCTGGGGCGCGGACCGCGCCGGCGAGCACGGCCAGCACGCCGGTCAGCACGCCGGTCAGCACGCCGGTCACCGCGGCGGGAACCGCGACAGGCATCACGGCCACCGCCACGGCGGCCAGCACGGCGGTCAGGACCACGGCCGCCACCACGGCCACCACCCGCACTCCGGCGGCGGCCAGGGCGCCTCGGCCCGCAACGGCGACTGCGTCGACGGCGGCAACCACCTGGTCAACGTGAGCTGCACGAACGTGCAGGCTCCGACCAACCAGCTCGGCGTCGCGAGCCAGTACGACAACCGCGGCGGCGGCCACGGCCACGGCGGCAACGGCGCGTCGGCCCGCAACGGCAGCTCGGCCAACGTCGGTAACAGCCTGGTCAACGTGAGCGGCACCAATGTGCAGGCCCCGCTCAACCAGCCGGGTGTGCTCTCGAGCTACCGGAACGGCTGAGCCCACAGACGGCCACTACGCGGGTCCCCGGTCCCCTGGGAGCAGACCGGGGAGCCGCTGCGTGGCGACGCAAGCACCGGCGCGTCCGTGCCCATCGGGGGATGGCACGGACGCGTCGGTGCGTTCCCGTCGGTTAGCCCGGATTCGTCGAGCTCAACCGCCGTAGCGGCGGTGTCGATCGGAGTAGTCGCGCAACGCACGCAGGAAGTCGATGCGGCGGAACTGCGGCCAGAACGCCTCGGTGAAATAGAACTCCGAGTACACGGACTGCCACATCAGGAATCCCGAGAGCCGCTGCTCGCCCGACGTACGGATCACGAGGTCGGGATCGGGCTGGCCGGAGGTGTAGAGGTGCTCGGCGATGTGGTCGACGTCGAGGACCTCCGCGAGCTCCTCGATCGACGTCCCCGCCTCCGCGTGGCGCAGCAGCAACTTGCGCACCGCGTCCGCGATCTCCTGCCGGCCCCCGTAACCGACCGCGGCGTTGACCTGCATGCCGACCCGTCCCTCGGTGCTCGCCGCGGCGACGGCCAGGCGCTCGGCCGTGGGTGCGGGGACGAGGTCGGGGTTGCCCACCACCCGCAGCCGCCAGCGCCGGTCCGGCGCCGCGAGCCCCTCCACCGCCGTGGCGATGATCTCGAGGAGCTGGGAGAGCTCGTCGCTCGGGCGACCCAGGTTGTCGGTGGAGAGCAGGAACAGAGTCACCACCTCGACGCCGGCCTCGTCGGCCCAGTCGAGCATGTCGACGATCTTGCGAGCGCCCACCCGGTGCCCGTCGCTGGGGTCGGTGAGCCCCACCTCGCGCGCCCAGCGCCGGTTGCCGTCGAGGATCACGCCCACGTGCCGCGGCGGGTGAGCAGCCACGACCCGGCGCCGCAGCCGTCGCTCGTAGAGCGATTCGGCGACCTCGCGGATGTTGCTCCGGACGCTCACGGGCGGCGACGCTACGCCGTCGAGGTCACGGATCGGGCCCTCGTCCCCACCCGGACAAGTGCCGATGCCGCCGTCGCGCCGGGGTCGCCCGCCGGTCACCGGGCGGTAGCGCGACGTTCTCCGGCGACGTCGACGCCTCGCCTACCCTGGCGTGCGTGAGCCTCGCCGACGTGCCGCCGCACCTCGCGTCGCCGGACAAGCCGCGCCTGCGCGGCTGGCTGCACCTGTGGTCCTTCGCCGTCGGGATCGCGGCCGGTGCGACCCTGGTCGCGCTCGCCGCCTCGACGGTCTCCGCCGCGGCCGCCGCGGCGTGCGCGGTCTACTCGGTGGCGGTCCTCGGGCTGTTCGGCATCAGCGCGCTGTACCACCGGCGGGCGTGGACCTCGGTGCGCGCCCGCACGACGATGAAGCGGCTCGACCACGCGATGATCTTCATCTTCATCGCGGGGACCTACACGCCGTTCGCCGTCCTCGCCCTGCCCGAACCGACCGGGCTCGTCGTGCTGCTCGTGGTCTGGATCGGGGCGGTGGGCGGCGCGGCTCTCAAGCTCCTGCGCCCGCACGCCCCACGGTGGGTCGGGGTGCCCTTCTACCTGGCCCTGGGCTGGGTCGCGGTGTTCGTCCTCCCCGACCTGCTCCACCGCGGGGGCGTGGCGGCGCTCGTCCTGCTCCTCGTGGGCGGCGGCTTCTACACCCTCGGCGCCCTCTGCTACGCCTTCCGGCGGCCCGTCGGATGGCCGACGACGTTCGGGTTCCACGAGTTCTTCCACGCGGCCACCGTCGTGGCGGCGATCTGCCACCACGTGGCCATCTGGCTGGTGCTCTACGCCTGAGCGTCGGTCGGCGCGCCCTCGCCGTCCTCGTCGTCCTCGCCGTCCAGGCGCGGGCCCCGCGCGCGGAGCTCGTCGACGGTGCTCATCGCCTCGCGAAGCTCGGCGAGCCACGGCTCGGTGTGCTCGCCCACCAGGGCCACCGCCCAGGCCAGGGCCTCCGAGCGCGACCGCGCGACCCCCGCGTCGACCAAGGTGTCCAGCACCCGCCGCTCGGGCTGGCGCAGCCGCGTCATGACCGGCACCGAGAGCGTCGTGAAGAGCTCCTCCACGCCGTCGTCGTCGCCGCTGCCCGGGATCCGCGCACCCCAGGCCACCTTGCGTCCGTAGCGGTGCTCGGCCTGCCGGGCGATCTCCATGCGGTCCTCGCGCGTCTCCTCCCGGAACCGCGCGATGCGTCCGGCCGCGCTCGCCGCCCGCGCCGCCGGGTCGGCGTCCGTGGCGTGGTCCGGCGCCGGCAGCTCGCCGACCACCAGGATCTCCTCGCGGTCGACCGTCACCTCCGGCGCGCCGGTGAACCAGCCGTCGGGCAGCCGGCCGGAGAGCCAGGCCGTCAGGTCGTCGGTCGGGGGCAGTTCGCTCGCGGGGCGCCCGCCCCGGCCGACCCGTCCGCCGCCGCCGGGGCGTCCCCGGTGTCCTCGTCCCACCATCATCGTCCACTCCTCGCGTCCGTCGTGCTGCAGTAATTACAGCATTACACCGATGCTGGGGTCGACGGCGTTCGCCGAGGGAGGAACGGCGGCCGGGATGTCGCGGGGCTCAGACGGCGCGCAGGGCGTCCGCGAGGTCCTCGGGCGAGGTGGTGGGCCGCTCGCAGACGTAGCCCCGGCACACGTAGGCGGCGGCGGATCCTCCGACCAGCGGGCGGTCGGCGAGCAGCGGCACCCCGGGCGCCTCCGGGTCCCCGGCCACCACCACCGAGCCGCCGGGCGCGACCCGCCGGGCGGCAGTGGCGAGCGGTTCCCGGGCCGCCTCGTCCGCCCCGACGACGGCGACCTGCAGCGGCCCCCGCAGTGCGGCCTCCGCCGCCGTCGCCCAGCCCCCGGCGAACCGGGCGTGCCGGGCCAGCAGGGTGCCCGCCGTCGTCAGCGCCGCCTCGGCGACGCCGCGGTAGCGCCCCGCCCGTTCCGGACCGGCCAGCACGGACGCGGTGAGCAGCGCGGAGGTCAGCACCGACGAGCCGCACGGGGTGGCCCCGTCGGTGATCTCCCGCGGACGGCTGACCAGCGCCTCGGCGTCGTCGGCGGTGTCCCAGAAGATCCCGGTCGGGACGCCGGCCTCGTCGTGCTCGCCGAAGCGGTCGAGCACGACGTCGAGCAGCGCGCAGGCGTCGTCGAGCCAGCGCGGCTCCGCGGTGGCCTGGTGCAGCGCGAGCAGCCCCTCGGCCACCGCCGCGTGGTCCTCGAGGACACCCGGCGCCTCCCCGACGGTCCCGTCGCGCGAGGTCCGCCGCAGCCGCCCGTCGACGACGTGGGTACGCAGCAGCAGGCCGGCGGCGCGCCGCGCGGCGGCCAGCCAGTCGGGTCGGCCCAGCGCCGCGGCGCCCTCGACGAGCGCGGTGATCGCTAGGCCGTTCCAGGCCGCGACGACCTTGTCGTCCCGCGCCGGCTGCGGGCGCGCCGCGCGGGCGGCCAGCAGCGCCTTGCGCGCGGCCTGCCAGCGCGCCGGGTCCTCGGGGTCGACGGGCATCTGCAGCGTCGAGCGGCCGTCCTCGAAGGTGCCGGCCTCGGTCACGCCGAGCAGCTCCGCCGCCCACGCCCCCTCCGACGCGCCGAGCACCTCGGCGAGCTCGGCCCGCGACCACACGTACGTTGAGCCCTCCTCGCCCGCCGCGTCGGCATCGAGGGCCGAGGCGAACCCGCCCTCGGCGGTGCGCAGGTCGCGCAGCAGGAAGCCCCCGGTCAGCTCCGACGCGTGCCGGGCGAGCCCGGACCCGCCGGGCCGGTCGGGCGCCAGCCGCGCCTCATGGGCGTAGCTGCGCAGCAGCAGGGCGTTGTCGTAGAGCATCTTCTCGAAGTGCGGCACCACCCACCGCGCATCGACCGAGTAGCGGGCGAACCCGCCCGCGAGCTGGTCGAACAGTCCCCCGCGGGCCATCCGCTCGTGGGTCGCGGTCGCCATCCGCCACGCCGGCTCGCTGCCGGTGCGCTCGTGGTGGCGCAGCAGGAACTCGAGCACCGCGGACGGCGGGAACTTCGGCGCACCGCCGAACCCCGCCGCGACCCGGTCGAACTCGCCCTCGAGCCCGTCGACCGCCCCGGCCAGCGTGACCTCGTCCACCGCCGCCGCGGGGAGCGACCGCGCGACCCCCGAGAGCCGGTCGGCGATCCGGGCGGCGGCGTCGCGCACCGTGTCGCCGTCGGACTCCCACGCCTTCGCCACCGCCGCGAGCAGCTGCGGGAACGACGGCATCCCGCTCTGCGGCTGCGCCGGGTAGTAGGTCCCGCAGTGGAACGGCAGGCCATCAGGAGTGAGGAAGCACGTCATCGGCCAGCCGCCCTGGCCGGTCATCGCCTGGGTGGCCTCCATGTACACCGCGTCGACGTCCGGCCGCTCCTCGCGGTCGACCTTGATCGCCACGAAGTGCTCGTTGACGAAGGCCGCGATCTGCGGGTCGGAGAACGACTCGTGGGCCATGACGTGGCACCAGTGGCAGGCGGAGTAGCCGACGGAGAGCAGCACCGGGACGCTGCGCCCGCGGGCCTCGTCGAACGCCGCGGCCTCCCAGGGCCGCCAGTCGATCGGGTTGTCCGCGTGCTGGCGCAGGTACGGACTGGTCGAGTCCGCGAGCCGGTTGGCCATGCGCTGATGGTCGCACGGTGTCACCGCCCGGTCGTCCTGGCGGCGCGCGACCTCCTCGCGGGTCAGCCGTCCGGTGGGGACCGGTCCGGCGCCGGACCCGCCTCGCCCGAGGCCGCCGTGGTGCCCGGTGTGCCGGGGGTGTCCGAGGCCGGGGGCGTCTCCTCCGGCGGGTCGAACGACTCCGGGACGTTGCGCAGCCGCTTGGTCATCGACCGGATGAGCACCGCCGTGGCGAGGGCCAGCAGCAGGATGACCACGAGCGCGATCGGCGAGGTCTTCCCGAACTCCTCGCCGCGGTCCGATCCCGGCGCGGGCGGCTGCGCCTGGGTCACGACGACGGCGAGCGTCGCCACCGGCGAGGCGAGGGCGGCGGGGATCACGAGGTGAGCACCCGCTCGCGCACCCCGGCGAACAGGTCGCCGTCCTCGACCGACTCGGTCTCCTGCGGGTCGCCCACGAGGGAGCGCGCGAGCTCGTACTCCTCGGTCGGCCAGACCCGCTGCTGCATCTCGATCGGCATGGAGAACCAGCGGCCGTTCGGGTCGATCTGCGTCGCGTGGGCGAGCAGTGCCTGGTCGCGTACCGGGAAGTACTCGGCGCAGCGCACGCGCGTGGTCACCCGCGTGCCCGGGTCGGTCCGCGTGTCGTCCCAGCGCTCGAGCCACTCGACCCAGGGGGACTCCAGGCCCTCCGCCAGCAGCGCCTCGTGGAAGGCGACGATCCGTGCCTTCGTGAAGCCGTGCGAGTAGTACAGCTTCAACGGCTGCCACGGCTCGCCCGCGTCGGGGAACCGGTCCGGGTCCCCGCAGGCCTCCCACGCGGCCATCGACACCTCGTGGCAGCGGATGTGGTCCGGGTGCGGGTAGCCGCCGTTCTCGTCGTAAGTCACGACGACGTGCGGGCGGAACTCCCGCATCACCCGCACCAGCGCCTCGGTGGGCACCTCGAGCGGCTCGAGCGCGAAGCAGCCCTCGGGCAGCGGGGGCTTCGGGTCACCCTCGGGCAGCCCGGAGTCGACGAACCCGAGCCAACGGTGCGCCACGCCCAGGATCTCCGCGGCGTGCGCCATCTCCGCCCGGCGCACGCCCACGATGTCGACGAGCACCTCGGGGCGGTCCATGGCGGGGTTGAGGATGCTGCCCGCCTCGCCCCCCGTGCACGTGACCACCATGACCTCGACGCCCTCGGCGACGTACCGCGCACAGGTCGCGGCGCCCTTGCTCGACTCGTCGTCGGGGTGCGCGTGCACCGTCATCAACCGCAGCTGATCTCCCACGCCCTCCATCATCCCCCCCGTCGCTGCGCTCGCCCCCCGGACCATCCCCCCCGTCGCTGCGCTCGCCCCCGGACCATCCCCCCGTCGCTGCGCTCGCCCCCGGACCATCCCCCCGGCGCTCCGCTCGCCCCTGAACCATCCCCCGCACCCCCGACAGGCTGCCGAGCCGTGGAGCTCCGGCCCCCGCGAACACCGGATCGTCGCAGGTGGCGAAGGCCCTGTGACATTGCGCGAAGATCCGGGAACCTCCCGGGGGCCTCGTTCGTACCGGTCCCCCGGGCCCCCGACCGTGTTAGTGTCGCCCGACACGGCCCGCATGCCGCGGGTCGTGTTTTTCCGTCTGTGGACGCCCCCGCCCCCAGCCCCCGGGCCGCGCGGAGCCCCGCCAGGCAGCCGCCCCGTACCCCCGGGACCGGACCTCCGAGGAGTTGATCGCCGTGACCGAGACGCAGACCCAGGTGACCTGGCTCACCCAGGACGCTCACGACCGCCTCAAGGCCGAGCTCGACGACCTGGTGGCCCAGCGTCCGGCGA
>JAVXWR010000887.1:0-3547 GCA_032230725.1 Actinomycetota bacterium | reverse complement strand
GTCGGGGCGCCGATCGTGCCGGCCACCCCGACCCCGCCGGCCGTGACGACCCGGGCCACGCCGGCCGCCGACACCACCACGACGCGCAGCCGTGACGCCGCGCGCGCCGCCACCGACCGCCGCGCCGCGCTCGCCCGTGCCGCGCAGCTGCGCGAACGCGCCTGGGAGCGGGCGGTCGAGCGCGCCCTCGTGGCGGGGGCGGTCCGCGCGCACGGCCACGGACACGGCCACCACCGCTGAACGGTCCCACCGTCCGCGGCAGGCATGGCCGGACCCGATGGCGGGAAGGCACGCTCGACCGTGCACGATGCACCCACGCGCCGGAGCGACCCGTCGGTCCGGCGAGGCAGGACAGGAGTCGTACCCGTGAGCGAGCAGTTCGCCGAGCAGGCCGACGCGGTCGTCGACAACGACACCTCGGGCCTCGACTCGGAGCCGTCGGAGATCCTCGACGAGGATCGGCTGGGCGAGGATCCCCTCGAGGACGGCATGGACACCGCCGAGGGCTACAGCCGCACCGTGCGCCTCGGCGGGACGCAGGACGCCGAGGACCAGGACGCCCTCGCCTACCGCATCCCGCAGGAGGAGCCCGACGTCACCGCCGAGGAGCCCCCGGGCCGTCCGATCGCGGCGACCC
Source organism: Actinomycetota bacterium (assembly GCA_032230725.1). Classification (GTDB taxonomy): domain Bacteria; phylum Actinomycetota; class Actinomycetes; order Mycobacteriales; family Pseudonocardiaceae; genus Actinomycetospora. The sequence goes on along the minus strand of JAVXWR010000887.1, from coordinate 2,910 downwards.
CGGCGATGGACCTCGACGAGTCCGTCGACGATCCGGCGAACGCCGTCGACGGGTTCGGCGACGCGGGCCTCACGGGCGCTCCGGTCGCCGACCCGCTGTCCCCGGACGGCGCCGTCGAGGACGAGACGCTGACCGAGGGCGGCGGCGAGATCGAGCTCGGGCTGTCTGCCGCGGACGGCGCGGCCGAGCCGACCGGCCTGCCCGCCGAGGACTCCTACGGCGAGGCGGTCCGCGTCGAGAACGAGTGGCCGACCGAGGGCGCCGAGGCGGCGGCCCTGCACGTGGAGCAGGAGAGCTGACCCTGCCCACCGTCCCGCCCGTCCTGCGCGACCGTCGCCTCCAGCTGGGAGCCGCGGCGGTGGTGGTCGTGCTCGTCGTGTTCGCGGTGGGCGCCCTCCTCGGGGGCTGGCGGCCGTTCACGAGCGAACCGGACGTCTACACGTTCGGCGCGGGCGGGGACCTCCCGGCCTTCGCGCTCTTCGACGGTCAGTGCGCCGGCGGGACGCTCGGCGACGGCGCGGAGTACTCGGCCGCCGCCGACGTCCCCTGCGGCGACCCGCACGACGTCGAGGTGATCGGGTCCACCACGCCGCTCAACGAGAGCCGGCAGGTCACCTACCCCGGCGCCGACGAGATGGCCGCGTTCGGCCGGTCGTTCTGCGCGATGGTGGCGGCGTCCGGTCAGGTGGCGCCGACCGCGAGCGGCGTGGACCGCTCCGCGCTGCGGGTGGCCGCGATCGTGCCGAGCGAGGCGACCTTCGATGCGCCGAACGGCCCGAACGTCGGGTCGTCCGGCGGGCGCCTGGTCTCCTGCGTGATCACCCGAACGGACGGACAGAAGCTCACGGATCGTTTCTCCGTGATCTGACCGTTCGGTCGAGTGAAGTCGGTCTTGCCCGGATCGGGTGTGACGCGCACCATTCCGGGCATGGCGACCAGTGCGGGGGCCCCCGACCTGACCGATCCGACGATCCGTCGGCGGATCAAGCGACGTGCGGTTCTCGCGAGCACGGTCGGAACCACCATCGAGTGGTACGACTTCTTCCTCTACAACACCGCGGCCGCGCTGGTCTTCGGTCCGCTGTTCTTCAACAACTCGGCCGCAGGCGGCGTCCTGCTGGCGTTCTCCACCCAGTTCGTGGGGTTCGCCGCCCGCCCGTTCGGTGCCGCGATCTTCGGGCACTACGGCGACCGGATCGGCCGCAAGTACTCCCTGATCGTCACGCTGCTGCTGATGGGCGGCGCCACCGTGCTCATCGGGTGCCTCCCGACCTTCGCCACGATCGGCATCTGGGCGCCGATCCTGCTGACCCTGCTGCGGGTGGTGCAGGGCATCGGGGTCGGCGGTGAGTGGGGCGGCTCGGTACTGATGTCCATGGAGTGGGGCACCCGCAAACAGCGCGGGCTCATGGCGGCCTGGCCCCAGGCGGGTGTGCCGATCGGGCTGGCCCTCGGGACCGCCGTCGTCTACTTCTTCTCCGGGCCCGGGTTCCTCGAGGGCGGGTGGCGCTGGCCGTTCCTCGCCTCGATCGTCCTGATCGGCATCGGTCTGTTCGTGCGGCTGACCGTGCTCGAGTCGCCGGCGTTCGCCGCGCTGCGCACCCGCGGCGCCGTGGTGAAGATGCCGCTGGTGGACACGCTGCGCGACCAGTGGCGCGACGTGCTCAAGGCGATGTTCGTGCGCACCGCCGAGCAGGCGCCGTTCTACCTGTTCACCTCGTTCGTGCTCGTCTACGGCACCAAGCAGCTGAAACTGGCCCAGTCGGACCTGCTGCTCTACCTGATCGTCGCCGCCCTGATCGGCATCGTCTCCGTGCCGTTCTTCGGCTGGCTCTCCGATCAGTGGGGCCGCCGGGTGGTCTACGGCGCCGGGGTGGTGCTCACCGGCCTCTACGCGTTCCCGTACTTCCTGCTGCTCGACACCAGGGTCGGCGGCCTGGTGATCCTCGGGATGATCCTCGGCCTGGTCTTCCACGACATGATGTACGGCCCGCAGGCGGCGCTGATCTCGGAGAGCTTCGGCACCGGCGTGCGCTACACGGGGGCGGGTCTGGGCTACCAGCTCGCGTCGGTCATCGCGGGCGGACCGGCGCCGCTGATCGCCGCCGCCATCCTCGCCGCGACCGGGAACTACTTCTGGATCGCGATCTACATCATCGGCTGCGCGGTGGTGTCGCTGATCGCGCTGGCGTTCATGCACCCGCGCCCGCCGGACGCCGACGACGAGCACTCCGAGGAGCACGCCTCGGTGCCGATCATGGAGGGCGAGACGGCGCGCGTCGGGGACGGGCCGGTCGCGCAGGCCTGAGCCACGAGGGGGATCCTGGGCGGCGATGACCCGCCCGTCGATCCGCCCGCTCACCCCCGACGCCCTGCTCGACTCGCTCGCCGAGGTGGTCCACGCCCGACCGGCTCCCGACGGGGAGCCGGGAGACGCAGCGGAGCGGAGCTCGACCATCGGAGCCGTGCGGGTGCTGATCGACGGCGCCGCCGCCGCGCGGCCGGACCAGTGGGCCGACGGGCTCGTCGAACGGCTCCGGGGCCTCTCGCGGGCGGTGCTGCGGGTGTCGGCGTGGGACTTCCTGCGCCCGGCGTCGGTGCGCCTCGAGCGCGGGCGCACCGACCCGGACGCGTTCTACGACGACTGGCTCGACGCCGGGGCGCTGGTGCGCGAGGTCCTCGCCCCGGCCGCCGAGGGACGCCCCGTGCTGCCCCGGCTCTGGGACGTCGAGACCGACCGGGCCGTGCGCGCCGCCCGGGTGGACCTCCCACCGGGCGGGGTGCTGCTCGTCGACGGCCCGCTGCTGCTCGGGCGCGGGCTGCCTGCCGAGCTCGAGGTGCACGTGTCCCTCTCGCCCGGGGCGCTTGCCCGGCGCACCCCGGAGGCCGACGCGTGGACACTCCCGGCCT
>JAVXWR010000885.1:0-2844 GCA_032230725.1 Actinomycetota bacterium | reverse complement strand
TGATCCGCAAGGCCGCGGAGGGCACCGACACCTACGAGCTCAACCGCAACCTGCTGCTCACCGACAACGCCCGGGCCGACTCGGTGCCGAACCTCGAGATCGAGACCGGCGAGATCGTCGGGGCCGGCCACGCGTCGGCGACGGGACGGTTCGACGACGAGCAGTTGTTCTACCTCCAGTCGCGCGGCATCCCGGAGGCCCAGGCACGGCGCCTCGTCGTGCGCGGGTTCTTCGGCGAGGTCATCGCGAAGGTCCGCGTCCCCGCGCTGCGCGACCGGCTCGAGGCGGCCATCGAGGCCGAGCTCGAGGTCGTCGGAGTCTGAGCGCCCCCAACCACCACACGCACTCGTAGTGAAAGAGGCTTGATGTCCACCCTCGAGATCCGCGACCTGCACGTCGAGGTCGAGACCGAGTCGGGCCCGAAGGAGATCCTGCGCGGCGTCGACCTGACGGTGAACTCGAACGAGACCCACGCGATCATGGGTCCGAACGGCTCCGGCAACTCGACGCTGGCCTACTCGATCGCCGGCCACCCGAAGTACACCGTCACGCAGGGCCAGGTGCTCCTCGACGGCGAGGACGTCCTGGCGATGTCCGTCGACGAGCGCGCCCGGGCCGGCCTCTTCCTCGCGATGCAGTACCCGGTCGAGGTCCCCGGCGTCTCGATGTCGAACTTCCTGCGCTCCGCGGCCACGGCCACCCGGGGCGAGGCCCCGAAGGTGCGGCACTGGGTCAAGGAGGTCAAGTCCGCCATGACCGACCTCGAGATCGACCCGGCGTTCGCCGAGCGCTCGGTCAACGAGGGCTTCTCCGGTGGTGAGAAGAAGCGCCACGAGGTGCTGCAGCTCTCGCTGCTCAAGCCCAAGTTCGCCGTGCTCGATGAGACCGACTCCGGGCTCGACGTCGATGCGCTGCGCGTCGTGTCGAAGGGCGTGAACGACTACAAGGCGCAGTCCGACGTCGGCGTCCTGCTCATCACGCACTACACCCGGATCCTGCGCTACATCGCGCCCGACCGCGTCCACGTCTTCGTCAACGGCCGCGTCGCCCAGTCGGGCGGCCCCGAGCTCGCCGACGAGCTCGAGGAGAACGGCTACGAGCGGTTCGTCGGGGCCTTCGGCTCCGACAAGGAGGAGCAGCCGGCATGACCACGTTCGCACCCGGCCAGGCGAGCGGAGCGACGGGAAGCAGCTCGGACCCGGGTGCGACCCTGGATGTCGAGAAGATCCGAGCGGACTTCCCCATCCTGAGCCGCACCGTCCGGGACGGGAAGCCGCTGATCTACCTGGACTCGGGCGCCACCTCGCAGCGCCCGCGCCAGGTACTGGACGCCGAGCGGACCTTCCTCGAGACCTCCAACGCCGCGGTGCACCGGGGGGCGCACGCGCTCTCCGAGGAGGCGACCGACGCCTACGAGTCGGCACGCTCCCGGACCGCGGCGTTCATCGGCGCCGATCCCGGTATCGAGACCTCCGAGATCGTGTTCACCAAGAACGCGACCGAGGCCCTGAACCTCGTCGCGTACTCGATGTCGAACGCGACCTTCAGCGACGACCCGGCGGCGCAGCGCTTCCGGGTCGGGCCTGGCGACGAGGTCGTCGTGACCGAGATGGAGCACCACGCCAACCTCGTGCCCTGGCAGGAGTTCTGCCGGCGCACCGGGGCGACGCTGCGGTGGTTCTCGGTGATGCGCGACGGGCGGCTGGACCTCGACTCGCCCGAGGCGCGGGACGTCATCAACGAGCGCACCAGGATCGTCGCGTTCACCCACCAGTCCAACGTGCTGGGCACCGTCCCGCCGGTGGCCACGCTGGTGGAGCGCGCGAGGGCCGTCGGCGCGTACACCGTGCTCGACGCCTGCCAGTCGGTCCCGCACACCCCGGTCGACGTGCACGCCCTCGGGGTGGACTTCGCCGCGTTCTCCGGGCACAAGATGCTCGGACCCTCGGGGATCGGGGTGCTCTACGGACGGCGTGAGCTGCTCGAGGCGATGCCGCCGTTCCTCACCGGCGGGTCGATGATCGAGCTGGTGCGCATGGAGGGTTCGACCTACGCCGCGCCCCCGGCCCGCTTCGAGGCCGGGGTGCCGATGACCTCGCAGGCCGTCGGGCTCGGTGCCGCCGTGGATTACCTGTCCGCGATCGGCATGGAGAACGTCCACGCCCACGAGACCGCGCTCACGGCCGCCGCGCTGGAGGGCCTGCAGGCCATCGACGGCGTCACGATCATCGGGCCGCGCACCACCGAGGCCCGCGGGGGAGCGGTGTCGTTCGAGATCGACGGCGTGCACCCGCACGACGCCTCGCAGGTGCTCGACGACTCCGGTATCGCGGTCCGCGTCGGGCACCACTGCGCCTGGCCGTTGCACCGCGCGTTCGGGGTGCAGAGCTCGATCCGGGCCAGCTTCCACGTCTACAACACCCTCGACGAGGTCGCGGAGCTGCTCGCCGGGGTGCGGCGGGTCCAGGACTTTTTCGGCGCCGGCGGCGTTGCGCTCTAGAGGGAGGACGCCGTGAAGCTCGAGACGATGTACCAGGAGATCATCCTGGACCACTACCGCAACCCGCACGGGCGCGGCCTGCGCGACCCGTTCGACGCCGAGGTCCACCACGTGAACCCGACGTGCGGGGACGAGGTCACCCTGCGCGTGCACCTGGATGGTTCCGGCCCCGACGCGAAGGTCGTGGACGTCTCCTACGACGCCCTCGGCTGCTCGATCAGCCAGGCCGCGACGTCCGTGCTCAACGACCTCGTGGTCGGGCACACCGTCGGCGAGTCGTTCGAGGTCCTCGCCGCGTACCAGGCCATGGTGCAGAGTCGTGGCCAGATCGAGCCCGACGAGGA
>JAVXWR010000881.1:0-2687 GCA_032230725.1 Actinomycetota bacterium | reverse complement strand
GGCCCTGTCCGCCGCCGACCGGGCGCGGGAGCAGGCGCGAGCCGCCGGGGCCCTCGGGGCGCTCGAGGCCGCGGGACTCGCGCGGTGCGTGGCGCTGCACCGGCTCGACGCGGACGGCGCCGACCCGCTGGCGGAGGCGCACGACGTCCTCGTCGCCGCGCACGCGGCCGGGTACGCGCCCCTGGTGGTCGACGCGCTCGACGTGGTCGCGGGCCTCGCGCTCGACGCCGGGCGGGCCGAGACCGCGGTGCGCCTGCGGGCCGCCGCAGCGGCCGCCCGGGACCGGCTCGGGTTCGTCCCGGCCCCCGTCACCCTCGGGGTGGTCGACGCCGCCGCAGTGGAGGCGCTCGACGTGGACGTCCGGGAACGGGCCCGCGCCGAAGGGGCGTCGCTGGACCTCGACGCCGCCGTCGCCTACGCCCGCCGGAGCCGGGGGCCCCGACGGCGTCCGGCGAGTGGCTGGGACAGCCTCACGCCCACCGAACGCGACGTCGTCGCCCTCGCCGCGCGCGGGCTGCGCAACCGGGACATCGCCGACCAGCTCCTGATCGGCACCGGCACGGTCCGCACCCATCTGCGGCGCATCTTCGCCAAGCTCGACCTCACGTCGCGGACCGAGCTGGCCGCTGTGTGCGCTTCGCGCCTGTGAGCACTATTCCGTGCTATCACACGGAATAGTGCTCACGAGCGCGAGGCGCACCTACCGGTCCAGCATCGCTTCCTCGTGGTCGATCTCGCGGAGCATCTCCACGAACACGTCCTCCTCGAGCCGCCCCTGGTCCCGGAAGGTCACGAACGTCTGCCGCTCGGCCGCGAGCATCTCCCGGCGCAGACGTGAGAACGCCACCGTCGGCGCCTCACCGATCGCCTCGGTCGGCCGTCCGAGGCGTTCCCAGGCCCCGTTGGCCCGCTGCTCGGCCCAGGAGCGCAGCTGGCCGGTGATGTGGTCCGGGGTGCCGTCGTCGGCGACCTCGTCGAGGCGCCGGACCGCGGCCTCCGCGGCAGCCTGCTTCGCGGCGGCCTCCTCGAGCGCGTCGCGCTGCGCGCCGGTGTCGTAGACCTGGAGCCGCCGGATGACCCAGGGCAGGGTCAGGCCGTGGAGGAGCAGCGTCCCCACCGTCGCGACGAACGCCAGGAAGATGATCACGTCGCGGCCGACGACCGCGTCGGGCACGGCGAACGCGGCGGCGAGGGTGACCACGCCCCGCATGCCCGACCACGAGACGACGGCGGACGCCCGCCAGGACAACGTGCCCGGCCCACGCCGCACCTTCGGGACCAGGCGCACGAGGAACGTGACGGGGAAGACCCACACGATCCGGGCGAGCACGGTCGCGAGGAGCACGGCGAGGGCGGCGGCGAGCACCGTGCCGAGCCCGGAGCGCAGCTCGTTCACCACGACGGCGAGCTGCAGCCCGATCAGCGCGAAGACGAACGCCTCGAGGACGGTGTCCAGGCCGGCCCACACCGCCTGGTCCTGGAGCCGGGAGGCGAAGCCGCTCTCGCTGGACTTGTGCCCGAGGTAGAGGCCCGCGATGACGACGGCGAGGACGCCGGAGACGTGCAGGAAGTCCTCGGCGAGCACGTAGGTCGCGAAGGGGATGACGAGGCCGAGCGCGCTCTCCATCACCGCGTCGTTCAGCTTGAGCCGGACGCGGTGCACGATCCACCCGATGGCCCCGCCGACGGCGACGCCGCCCACGGCGGTGAGGACGAACTGCCCCAGCCCGCTCAGCACGCTCGGGGTCGCCGCGCCGCCGGCCGCGGCCGCGAGCATGATCCGCAGCAGCGTCAGCGCCGTCGCGTCGTTGAGCAGGCTCTCGCCCTCGAGGATCGCCATGACCCGCCGTTGCAGGCCGAGCCGGCGCCCGATCGAGGCGGCGGCCACGGCGTCGGGCGGCGCGATGATGGCGCCGAGGATCAGCGCGCTGACCAGCGGGAGCCCGGGCAGCAGCCACCACGCCACGAGGCCCACGACGCCGGCGGTGAACAGGACGAGCCCGACGGCGAGCAGCCCGATGGGGCGCAGGTTCTCGCGCAGCCGGCGCGGCGAGCTCTGCAGGCCCGCCGAGTAGAGCAGCGGCGCGAGCACCAGGGGGAGCACGAGGTCCGGGTCGAGGCGCACCTCGGGCAGCCCGGGAATGAAGGAGACGCCGAGGAAGACGACCACGAGGGCCAGGGGCGGGGAGACGCGCAGCTTGCGCGACACCACCGTCAGCGCGAGCGACCCGACGAGGACCGCGAGGAGGACCCCGAGCGATTCGTTCACCAGACCCCTCCCCGCGCGGACAGCGACACCGAAGCCTAGGCGACCGCGCGCCACGCACCAGCCGCCGCGATCAGCCCGCCCGGGTCCGCGCGAGCCACGTCGGCGCCGCGGCCCGCTCCTCGATCTCCAGTGCCCGGGCCCGGTGGACCCGCGCGGCCTCCTGGTCGCCGAGCAGCCCGGCGAGCCGGCCGAGACGGGACGCGACCGAGCCCACCCCGAGGCCGACCGCCCACACCGCGATCTGGTCGGGGTACGGGGCGAGGACCCGCACGAGCTGCGCGGCGCGGGCCCGGTCACCCAGGTCCGAGGCCACGTCGGCGCAGAGCACCCAGGTCACCATGGTGCTGGCCTCGACGGTCAGGTCGCCGATATCGGGCGGCGCGAGCCCGTCGACCAGTGCGGCGGCCTCGTCGGGGCG
>JAVXWR010000847.1:0-6540 GCA_032230725.1 Actinomycetota bacterium | reverse complement strand
CAGGAGTAGACCTCGGCGACCCCGTCGAGGTCCGCGATCGCCTGCGCGGTCTCGGGGATCCGGTCGGCGTTCGCGTGGATCATGACGATGGCCGTGATCACGGGGGCTCCCTGGGTCGGCGCCGCGGTCGGCGGTCGGCGGGGGTGGCATCGGAGGACGCCCGGCGCGGTGGGGCCGGGGCGCCGCCCGGTCCGGCCGGAACTCTAGGCCCCGACGGCGGCTCCGGGTCCGCCACCGGCCCGGACGCCCCCCGCCCGGCGTCGCGGGCCTGCGCCACCCACCCGGACCAGGCGCCCGCCCCGCGCGCCGGGACCGCCCACGGCGTCGTCGTGCGGACCATGCGGGTGCCCGGCCGCTCGAGCCACCGGGTGATCACCCCGACCTCCTCCGGCGGGGCCCCGCACAGCGGCCCCGGGCCGGGGCGCACCGTCTCCGCCGAGGTGACCAGCGCGTCCACCACCGGCATCGGCGGCACCCCGCGCCGGGCCGTCCCCGCCGCCGCCAGTCGCCCGTGCCGCACGACGGCGAGGTCCCAGCCACCCCCGCCGTCCGGGCGGGCGGCGACGAGCTCCTCGGCGCGGGCGACCGCCGACAGCCGCTGGACCCGGGCCAGGGCCCCCGCCAGCTCGGCGAGCCGGTCCCGGTGGGTGGCGGCGTCGTCGAACCGCTCGCCCGCGGCCAGCGTCGCGACCTTCTCCCGCAGCCGCACCAGCCCGTCGTCGGACCCGCCGTGGACGAGCGCGAGCGCCCCGGCGACGGCGGGGGAGTAGTCCTCGGCGGTCTGCAGGCCCGCACACGGTGCTCCGCAGCGCCCCATCCCGTGCAGGGCGCAGGGACTGCCCCGGCCACCCCGGGCCGGGATCCGCTGGGTGCAGGGCCGCAGCCGGGACGCGTCGACGAGCGCCTCGACGGCCCGGACCGCGTCCGGACGGCGCCCGAACGGACCGACCGCGTCGTCCCGGGGGGTGCGCACCACCGACCAGCGCGGGAACGGCTCGTCGGTCAGCGCCACCCACCAGCCCCGGTGCGGGTAGCGGGACCGCCGGTTGTACCGCGGCGCGTGCCCGGCCAGCAGGCGCAGCTCGCGGACCTCGGCCTCGAGGGCGTGCGAGCACTCCACCCAGTCGACCCGCTCGGCCAGCCCGACCATCTCCTTCACGCGGGCCCGCTTCTCGGAGCCGGTGAAGTAGCTGCGCACCCGGCGGCGCAGGTCGTTCGACGTGCCGACGTAGAGCACCTCGTCGGCGGGGCCGCGGAAGAGGTAGACCCCGGGGGCGTGCGGCACGGCCTCGGCGAGGTGGCGCTTGCCGCGCTGCGCCGGGGTGGTCTCCACCTGCAGGGCGAGCAGGTCCTCGAGCGAGGACACCCCCTGCCCGCCCACCCGCTCCAGGAGCCCGTGCAGCACGTCGACGGTGGCCCGGGCGTCGGCCAGCGCCCGGTGCACGGGGCGGGTGCCGGCGCGGAAGAGTGCGGCCAGCGCGGAGAGCCGGCACGACGGGGCCTCGTCGCGGGTGAGCACCTTGCGGGCGAGCCGGGCGGTGCACACCACCGGCGGTCGCGGCCACACCGACCCGTGGCGGCGGCACGCGGCCCGCAGGTGCCCGACGTCGAACGGCGCGTTGTGCGCGACCACCACCGCCCCCGCGCAGAACTCGAGGAAGCTCGGCAGCACCGCGTCGAGACGCGGCGCGTCGCGCACCATCGCGGTGGTGATGCCGGTGAGCGCCACGATCTGCGGCGGCACGGACATCCCCGGGTCGACCAGCGTGGCGTACTCGCCCACGATCTCCCCGGCCCGCACCTTCACCGCGCCGATCTCGGTGATGGCGTCCGGGCGGGGCGCGGCGAGCGGGTCCGCACCGGGCGGCTCCGGGCCCGCGGGCGGCCCGCCGGTGGTCTCGAGATCGAGCACGACGAAGGTCGCCGCGTGCAGCGGCGTGCCGAGCTCGGAGAAGGTGAGCTGGGGGTCGGGCCCCGTCACCGGGCGTGGTGCGTCCATCGCGGCGCACGGTAGGACGACCCCCCGTCACTCATCCGCCCGTGAGCGGGCGCATGCCCGCTAACCTGGGCCGATGGCGGACGGGGAGGTGGAGACCCGGGACGGGCACGACGGACACGCGCCGGACCGGGAGGCCTCCCCGCCGGTCGCACCGGCCGTGCGTGCGGCCCTCCTCGAGGCGGCGCCGGAGGCCGTCCGGGGCCGGGTCGCGGACCTGGTGTCCCAGGCCGTCGGGCAGATGCCCGCCACCGAGCTCCCCGCCCCGGTGCGCCCCGTCGCCCGCTTCGCCCCCGCCAAGCGCGCGAAGGTCGGCGCCGGGCCGATGCTCGCCGCGCTCGGCAGCGCCGAGGGGTTCGCCGACGAGGTCGTGTCCTGGTGGCGCGAGCACCGGCCCGAGGAGTGGACGCCGCCGGTGGCCGAGCCGGTGCACGCCGCGGCCGTCGCCGTGATCACCGGTGACCAGGACGCCGCGCGGGCGCTGCTGCGCGACGCCGGGGAGCGTGCCGACGTCGCGCGGCTGCGGGCCGAGCGCGACACCGCCGTCACCCGGGCCGAGCGGCTCGCCGCGGAGCTCGAGCGGGTCGCTGCGGAGCGGGACGAGGCGCGGGCGCGGGCGGCCGAGGCGACGCCCGACCTGTCCGAGGAGGTCGCGAAGCTGCGGGCGCGGCTGCGCGAGCAGGGCGTCCGGGTCCGCCGGGCCGAGGACGCCGCCGCCGAGGCCGCCGCCCGGCTCGCGGCCGACCGCGGCGCGGAGCACCGCGAGCTCGCGGACCTGCGCCGGGAGCACACCCGGGACCGGGAGGCGCTGGCCGCGGCGGAGGCGCGGGCCCGGCGGGCGACCGCCGAGCTCGAGACCGCCCGCCGCGCCGCTCACGAGGCCCGCCGTGCCGACGACGCCCGCCTCGCCCTGCTCGTCGACACCGTGGCGGGCGCCGCGGCCGGCCTGCGCCACGAGCTGGGCCTGCGGGTGGACGACCACCACGTCGGACCCCGGCCCGCCGAGCTCGTCGGTGCTGCCGAGCGCGCCCCGCTGGCCCGGGTGACCGACCCCGCGGCCCTCGACCGGCTGCTCGCCCTGCCCGAGGTCCACCTGCTCGTCGACGGCTACAACGTCACGAAGACCCGCTGGCCGAGCCTCTCGCTGGCCGACCAGCGCGAGCGCCTCGTGGCCGCGGTGGCCCCGCTGGCGGCCCGCACGCAGGCCGAGACGACCCTGGTGTTCGACGGGGCCGGCATCACCGGCGTGCCCACCGCCTCGGTGCGGGGGGTGCGGGTGCTCTTCTCCGATTCCGGGGTGATCGCCGACGACCTCATCCGCCGCCTCGTGGACGCCGAGCCCGAGGGCCGGCCGCTGGTGGTGGTCACCTCCGACCGCGCGGTGGTCGACTCGGTGCGCCGCCGGGGCGCGCACCCGGTGCCCTCGAGCGTCCTGCTCGACCGGCTCGCCCGGATCTGAGACCTGGGTCACACCTGGGCGGTAGGCGCCTCGAGGCTGTCGGACCCCCCGCCTACCGTCCGCCGCGACCCCCCGGAGAGAGCCGGGGCCGACCGGCGGAGGCCGTCATGATCATCGACTGCGACACGTGCGTGGTGCGCCACCAGGCCTGTGACGACTGCGTCGTCGGGGTCCTGCTCGGGCTGCCCGAGGTGCCGGCGCGCGACGGGGACGTCGCCGGCGGGCCCGGGGAGCCCGGCCGGCCCCGGGAGCCCGCCGAGCCGGGTGCGCCGCTGCCCGTGGAGTTCGGACCGGTGGAGCGCCGGGCCCTCGAGGTGCTGGCCGACCACGGCCTCATCCCGCACCTGCGGCTCGTCACGGCCTCGGCGCCGCGGACCGACGGCGGCGATTCTCTCGAGCGGCGCGGGTCCCGACGGCGGCGCGACGCCGGCTGACGGGCGCCGGGGGACGGCCGCCCGGCGCCGCGGGCGACGGGTCGGGGGCACCACGCGGATCGGCCCGCGACCGGCTTGTTACCGTCCCGTCACCTCCTCGCGGACGAGCTCCCCGCCCCGGTCCGCCGAGCAGGCGCCCCCGTGCGAGAAAGGGTCCCCCCGCCCGTGATCCCCGGACCGGCCCCCCGGCGTGCGCGGCCGGCCGTCGCCGTCCTCGTGCTCGTCCTGCTCGCCGTGCTGGGGCCCGGAATCCTGGCCCCGGGCACGGCCGCCGCCGACCCGATCGTGCCGCCCAACGCCAACGACGTGGTCCGGGCCCTCGCCGACGCCAACGCCCGCGCCGAGGCCGCGAACGAGCAGGCGATGGGTGCCCGCGAATCGTTGCCGATCAAGCGCGCCGAGGCCGCCCGGACCGCGAAGGCGGCGACCGCGGCCCGGGCCGCGGTCGACGGGGCCCACGCCCGGCTGGAGCAGGCCTACACGTCGGTCGACCAGGTCACCCGGAGCACCTACCAGGGCGGGGACCTCGACCCGCTGGGCGCGCTGCTCTCCAGCCCGTCCCCGCAGGCCTACCTCGATCGGGTCGCCCTCCTCGACACCATCTCGGGCGCCAACCGGGCGGTGCTGCAGGGTTACCTCGACGCGTCGTCCGCCGCCGACGCCGCCCAGCGCGACGCCGACGCCCGGGCGACCGACGCCGGACGGGCCGCCGACGACGCGCAGCGCGCCGTCACCGACGCCGCCCGCTCGAAGGTCGAGGCCGACCGCGACGTCGCGGCCGCGGACGCCGCCCTGGCACGGCTCTCGCCGGCCGAGCGTGCGCAGCTGCGCAGCGGCGGCATCACCGACTTCCCGAAGAACATCCCGGGCGACTCGCTCGGCATCGCGGCGCTGCGGGCCGCACTGAGCCGCCAGGGGGCTCCCTACATCTGGGGGGCCACCGGGCCGACCACCTTCGACTGCTCCGGGCTCGTGCAGTGGGCCTACCGCCAGATCGGGATCGCGATGCCCCGGGTCGCCGCCGCGCAGCAGCAGGTCGGCGTGCCGATCGACCCGTCGCAGGCCCAGGCCGGGGACCTGGTGTTCTTCGGCGACCCGGCCTACCACGTGGGTATCTACGTCGGCGGCGGTCGCTTCCTGGAGGCCCCCCAGTCGGGCGACGTCGTCAAGGTCGCGCCGCTGCGCGGGAACATCTCCGCGATCCGACGCATCGCGCCCGCGTAGCGCCGACCGGATCCGAACAGGCGTCTGGGATGGTGCCGGGCGTGCCCGTGTCCGACGGGGCGAGGACGCTCCTCGTCACCAACGACTTCCCCCCGCGCCCCGGCGGCATCCAGTCCTACCTGCACGAGCTCGCCGTCCGCCTCCCGGCCGGGGCGCTCACGGTGCTCGCCTCGACCTGGCCGGACGCCCACGACGCCGACGGTCGTTGCGCCCGCTTCGACGCCGCCCAGCCCTTCACCGTGCACCGGCTCCCGACGACGATGATGCTGCCGAGCCCTGCCGCGACCCGCCGGGCGGTGGAGATCGCGCGGGCCGAGGACACCGCGACGGTGTGGTTCGGTGCGGCGGCGCCCCTCGGCCTGATGGTGCCGGTGCTGCGGCGCCGGGCCGGCGTCGAGCGGGTGCTCGCCAGCACCCACGGGCACGAGGTCGGGTGGTCGATGCTCCCCGGCGCCCGGCAGGCGCTGCACCGCATCGGGCAGGACGCCGACGTCGTGACGACCGTCAGCCGCTACACCCGGGGACGGATCGCGGCCGCCCTCGGCGCGGACGCCGCGCTCGAACCGCTCCCGCCCGGCATCGACACGGGCCGCTTCGCCCCCGACCTGGGTGCCCGGGCGGCGATCCGCGCCCGCCACGGTCTCGGGGACCGGCCGGTGGTCGGGTGCGTCTCCCGGCTGGTGCGCCGCAAGGGGCAGGACGTGCTGATCCGGGCGCTGCCCGCACTGCGCCGCCGGGTGCCCGGGGCCGCGCTGCTCCTCGCTGGGGACGGCCCCGACCGCGACCGGCTGCGCCGCCTCGCGCGCGAGCACGACGTCGCCGACCACGTCGTGCTCACCGGTCCGGTCGTCCACGAGGAGATCCCCGCTCACCACGCCGCCCTCGACGTCTTCGCACTGCCGTGCCGCACGCTCGGGGGCGGGCTCGACGTCGAGGGCCTCGGGATCGTGCTGCTCGAGGCGTCCGCCTGTGGCGTGCCGGTGGTCGCGGGCCGCTCGGGCGGCGCCCCGGAGACCGTGCGCGGCGGCCCGCCCGGGACGAGGACCGGCCGCCTCACCGACGGCCGCGACCCGGCGGACGTGGCCGAGGTGGTCGGGGACCTGCTCGCCGACCCGGATGCGGCGGCCACCACGGGCGCGGCGGGCCGGCGGTGGATGCAGGCGGAGTGGACGTGGTCCTCGCGTGCCCGCCGGCTCGCCGCGCTGGCCCGGCCGGAGTAGGTCCGCCACCGGTTGCCCGGCCCGCATTCAGGTCCCGGCCCCGGCCCCGCCTGCACGAACGGCCGGTTCGTGACCATCGAGGCGGATGCGGGGGGTCGTCGCAACACCTCGACGGTGAGGGGTTGCGGTGGTTGAGGGTCTTGTTCGGCGGCGTGGCGCTCGGGATCGCGAGCGCCACGCTGCCTACGTTGATCTTGTGTCGCAGGG
>JAVXWR010000842.1:0-2961 GCA_032230725.1 Actinomycetota bacterium | reverse complement strand
TTGGGCGTTCGGCTACAACGTCGCGGCGATTCCGCTGGCCGCGTTCGGGCTGCTCAGCCCGCTGATCTCCGGTCTGGCGATGGCGCTGTCGAGCGTGCTGGTGGTCTCGTCGAGCGTGCGGCTGCGTTCGCGCTGAGCTAGCCCCATCGCCGGCGGCGCTCCGCCAGCACGGCCACCAGGTAGTCCTCGGCCGTGATCCCGGGCGGGGGCGGCGGCGCCACCCGGACCGCGACGTCCGAGGCGAGCCGCTCGGCCAGCGATCGCCGGGACGCCGGGTCCAGCTCACGGGTGCGACCGAGGAACTGCCGCGCGGCCAGGGCGAGGTCGTCGGGCAGGGCCGCGAGCTGCAGGGTCGACGCCCAGCCGGCGAGGGCCGGGTCGGGCGCCGGGAGCTCGCGGGCGCGGGTCGAGCGCGGCACCCGCTCGCGGAGCACGATCGTCCCGGCGAGCAGGTCACCCACCCGCTGCCCGCGCCGCGAGCACGCCGCGACCACCATCGCGACCAGGCCGCTGAGCAGCCCGAAGTCGACGACGAGCCCGGTCAGGGCCCGGACCAGGGCGTGCCGGAACCGGATCGGGCCGCCGTCGTCGCGCACCACCCGCAGCCCGAACGCGAACTTCCCCGGCGACCGTCCGCGCGTCAGCGTCTCCCACGCCGTCGGCCACGCCACGAACCCGAGCACGAGGAGCACGACGACCAGCGTCGTCGCCAGCGCCGTGTCGATGTCCACCCCGGAGACGGACACGACGACGACCAGTGCGATCTCCACCAGCCCGACGATCGCCAGATCCAGGGCGAGCGCGAGGCCCCGGGTCGGTAGCTTGGCGGGCACGAGGTCCAGCTCGACCGCCTCGCCGACGACGACGCCCGGGTCGCGCTCGGGTGGGGGCACGGCGAGCCATGCTGCCAGGAAGGACGGCCGCCCGCGTGGACGTCGACGCCTACACCGACGCCCACCACGCCGACTGGGAGCGCCTCGAGACGCTGCTGCGGGTGCGTCGCCGGCGCTGGACGGTCGCGGAGGCCGACGAGGCGATCGCCCTCTACCGCCGGACGGCCACCGACCTGTCCGTGGTCCGGTCGTCGTCGCCGGACCCGGCGCTGGTGTCACGGCTGTCGTCGCTCGTGGCCCGCGGGCGCTCGGCCGTCACGGGGGCGTCGACGTGGTCCTGGCGCGACCCACTGCGCTTCGTCACCGAGGAGTTCCCGGCCGCGCTCGCGGCGTCGGCGCGGTGGTGGGTGACGACGGCCCTGTGCTCGGTGGCGGTCATGGTGCTCGTCGGCTGGTGGGTCGCGACGACGCCGGGCGTGGCGGCCGCGATCTCCACCCCGGAGCAGACCCGGGAGCTGGTCGACCAGGAGTTCGCGTCGTACTACTCGTCCAACCCGGCCGGTTCCTTCGCCGCACAGGTCTGGACGAACAACGCCCTCGTGGCCGGCGCCTGCCTCATCACCGGCGTGCTGCTGCTCCCGGTGCTGTGGGTGCTGCTCCAGAACGTCGTGAACGTCGCCGTGCTGGGCGGGATCCTCGCCGCGAACGGCCGGCTCGGCCTCTTCCTCGGCCTCGTCCTCCCCCACGGCCTGCTCGAGCTGACCGCGGTGTTCGTGGCCGCGGGTGCGGGGCTGCGGCTCGGCTGGACGTGGATCGACCCCGGCCCCGAGACGCGCGGGCGGGCGCTGGCGCGGCAGGGGCGCGTGACCGCGGGCATGGCGCTCGGGCTGGCCGGCGTGCTGCTGGTCTCGGGGGTGATCGAGGCGTTCGTGACGCCGTCGGGCCTCCCGACCTGGGCACGCATCGACATCGGGGTGCTCGCCGAGCTGGGATTCGTCGCGTACGTGCTGCACGGACGGCGGGTGCTGCGGGACCGGGCCGGCGTGCCGGTCGCCGACGACGGGGCCTGACGGCGGCCGGCCGCGGGCGTGTTTGGGGTCGGCAGGAATCGACGCGTCGCGCACACAACCCGGGCCGCGGGCGTGCCGGGTTCTGCGGAAACCTGCGCGCCGCGCACACAATCCGGCCGCGGCCGTGTTGGGTTCCGGGGAGATCGACGCGTGGCGCACACACGTCGGCCGCAGGGTCAGAACCTGGGAAGACCTGCGCGGACCACGCGCCGGAGCGGGAGGCAGCGGCGGTCCACCCGGGCGAGCGGGACCCCCGCCCCGGGGCGGTCTCGCAGGCCGCCAGGTGTGTGCGTGGCGCGCAGGTTTCCGGACAACCGTGGGTCTCGCCGAGCGGAGTGTGTGCGCGGCGCGCAGGTTTCCGGACAACCGTGGGTCTCGTCGAGCGGAGTGTGTGCGCGGCGCGTGGATTCCTGCAGAACCCTGCGCCGCCGCGAGCCTCAGAGGCGCCCGCGGGCCTTGAGCGCGAGGTAACGGTCCGCGAGCGCGGGCGCGAGGTCGTCGGGCGCCGCGTCCACGACCTCCACCCCGCGTCGGGCCAGCCGCGCCGTCACGTCCCGCCGCTCCGCCAGCGCGACCTCCGCCGCCGCGGCGCCGTAGACCGCGGCCGCGTCTCCCCGCCCGGCGGCCATCGAGGTCACCGCCGGGTCGGCCACGCCCGCGACGAGGAGGGTGTGCCGGTGCAGCAGCGGCCCGAGCACCGGCTCGAGGCCCTCGGCGAGGACGGCGTCGTCGAGCCCGGTGAGCAGGACGACGAGCGAGCGTCGCGTCGCGCGCCGCAGCACCGTCGCGACGAGCGCACGCATGTCGGTCTCCACCAGCGAGGCCTCCACCCCGGACAGTGCCGCCGTCATCGCCCGGAGCGGGTCGCGGGCACCGAACACCGAGGCCCGGGCGACGCGGTCGTGGGCGAGGAGGTCGACGCGGTCCCCGCCCCGCGAGGCCAGCGCGGCGAGCAGGAGGGCGGCGTCGAGGGTCGCGTCGAGCCGGGGCACGGCGTCGGCGCCCGACCCGACGAGTCCCGCGGCCGTGCGGCCGGTGTCGAGCACGACGAGCACGTG
>JAVXWR010000825.1:0-4071 GCA_032230725.1 Actinomycetota bacterium | reverse complement strand
TGGGCAAGGGCAACGTCCACATCGGCCCGTCGGACCACGTGCCGTGGCTCGACGACCGCAAGTGGGCCTACGTCCGCCTCGAGGGGCGCGCCTTCGGCGACGTGCCGCTGTCGCTGGAGTACAAGCTCGAGGTGTGGGACTCCCCGAACTCGGCCGGGATCATCATCGACGCCGTGCGCGCCGCGAAGCTCGCGCTCGACCGGGGGATCGGCGGGCCGCTGCTCGGGGCGTCGTCGTACTTCATGAAGTCGCCGCCCGAGCAGTATCGCGACTCGGTGGCCTACGACCGCGTCGAGGCGTTCATCCGCGGCGAGGAGTGAGCCGCGCCCGGTTCTGAGCGCGCCCGGTTCTGAGCGCCCGGTTCTGAGCGAAGGGCACCTTCAGTCGGCTAGATCGACGAGGGGCGCCCCTCACCGGAACGGTGCGCGCAGGAGACGTTATGAGCGAGGGGCCCCCTCGGTCGATCTACTCGACTGAAGGGGCCCTTCACTCGTCATCAGAACGGCTTCATCACGACGGCCGGGCGAGGACGGCGGCGCGCCTGCTCCAGCGCGGCCCACAGCTTGCGCTTCACGCCGTCCGGGTCTTCCCGGAGCTCCTTCGGGGTGACCGGGACGACGACGAGCCCGGCGGCGATCATCTCGGCCTGCCGGCGCATCGTGCCGTCGAACTTCTCGAGGTCCGCGTGGTGGGCGAACGAGTGGAGGTCGAGCGCGAGGGCGCAGTCGTCGACGAAGCCGTCGGGGCGGGCGAGGAAAGCGCCGTCCTCACCGTGCACGTCGGCGTTCCAGTGGACCTCGGGGAACCCGGCCATCGTCGCCACCAGCTCCCGCTGCCACGCTTCGGCCGCCGAGCGGATGCCGTCCTCCAGCTCGACGATGACGGCGCGGACCAGGGCGGACCCACGGCCGGAGCCCGCCTCGAGCTCCACACGGAGCGCCGGCACGGTGACCCGCCGCTGCTGAACGGCCTCGCACAGCAGGGCACGGACCTCGTCGATGCGGTCGAGGCGGCGTGCTCCGTCGATGAGAGCCCGTACGAGCGGAGCGCAGCGGATCCCGTCGCGCGTCACGGCGGGGAGCATCCGCCCGGTGCGCTCGACGAGGAGGAAGCCCTCGGACCGCCGTCGGTGCTCGTGGCGCACCAGGACGTGGACCTGGTCGTGGACCGGGACGCGTTGGAGCCCGTAGAGCCGACAGGCGGCCAACCCGGTGACGACGGCGTCGTCCCCGGCGGCGAGCAGGGCGGCGACGAGGCGCTGGCGGACGGTCAGGGTGCCCCGGCTCAGCGCGACGAGGCCCAGGAGCGGACGCCACCACCAACCGCCGACCTTCCGGCAGCGGAACGCGATGGTGCTCGACGGGACGCCGAGCTCGAGGAGGGTTCGGACGAGGATGAGGCCGTCGGACGCGGCGGCGTACACCGCGTCCCAGTCGACCCGTGCACGACGTGGCATGTCCTGGTGACGTCGCCCGAGCCGATCCGGATCCATCGGATCCGACGAGGGGCGCCGACGCGCGGTTCTATCGAGCGATGGGGCCCTTCGCTCAGAACGACGGCGAGCGCGGAGGTTCCGGCGAAGGGCGCCCACGGCCCATCTATTCGAGCGATGGGGCCCTTCGCTCAGAACCGAGGGGGCCGGGACCCGCACTACGGAACGATGTTCACCAGACGACCGGGCACCACGATCACCTTGCGGGGCTCGGCACCGTCGAGCAGCTCCACGACCTTCGGGTCGGCCAGCGCCGCCGCCCGCACCTCGTCCTCGGTCGCCGACGCCGGCACCGTGATCCGCGAGCGGACCTTGCCGTTGACCTGGATGGGGTATTCGACCGTGTCCTCGACCAGCAGCGACTCGTCCGCCTCCGGGAAGGGCGCGTAGGCCAGCGACCGCGGGTGGCCCAGCATCGACCACAGCTCCTCCGCCAGGTGCGGGCACAGCGGCGCGAGCATGAGGACCAGCGGCTCGGCCACCGCGCGGGGCAGCCCGCCGTCGGGGTAGGTCTTGGTCAGGTGGTTGGACAGCTCGATGAGCTTCGCGGCCGCGGTGTTGTAGTGCATCGCCGGGAAGTCGGCGCGCACCCCGTGGATCGTCCGGTGCATCAGCCGCAGCGTCGCCTCACCGGGCTCGTCCTCCGAGACCCGCAGCGCGCCCGTCTGCTCGTCCACCATCAGCCGCCACACGCGCTGCAGGAAGCGCTGCGACCCGACGACGTCGCGCGTCGACCAGGGCCGCGAGGCCTCCATCGGGCCCGTGGACATCTCGTAGAGCCGGAAGGTGTCCGCCCCGTACGTCGCGCACATCTCGTCGGGGGTCACGACGTTGCGCAGCGACTTGCCCATCTTCCCGTACTCGCGGGTGACCGGCTCACTGTTCCACGTGAATCCGCGGCCGTCCGGGACCTCCACGACCTCCTCGGCCGGCACGTACACGCCACGAGCGTCGGTGTAGGCCCAGGCCTGGATGTAGCCCTGGTTGAACAGCCGGCGGAACGGCTCCGACGCGGACACGTGGCCCAGGTCGAAGAGCACCTTCTGCCAGAACCGCGCGTACAGCAGGTGCAGCACGGCGTGCTCGACGCCACCGACGTACAGGTCGACCCCGCCCGGGTCGCCCGGGCCGAACTCCTCCGGGCGCGGACCCAGCCAGAAGCGCTCGACGTCGGGGTCGCAGAACGTCTCGGTGTTGAACGGGTCGAGGTAGCGCAGGTGGTACCAGCACGAGCCCGCCCACTGCGGCATCGTGTTCGTCTCGCGGACGTAGTCCGCCCAGCCGCGCTCCGGGTCGGAGGCCAGGTCCTCGGCGAACGAGGTCCACTCGGTCGCCCGGGCCAGCGGGGACTCCGGGGCCGAGTCGCGGTCGTCGGGGGCGAACGACTTGGGGGAGTAGTCGTCGACGTCGGGCAGCAGCACCGGCAGGTCGGAGTCCGGCAGCGCCCGCGGGATGGACGGGCCGCCGTCGGTCTCGCCGTCCGCGGCGTAGGCCACCGGGAACGGCTCGCCCCAGTACCGCTGCCGGCTGAACAGCCAGTCGCGCAGCTTGTACTGCACGACGGCCTCGCCGTCGCCGCGCCCGGCCAGCCACTCGACGATGGCGGCCTTGGCCTCGTCGACGGCCAGCCCGTTCAGCGAGATCTCGTCGTTCGCGGAGTTGATCGCCGCGCCCGAGCCGACGTACGCCTCGCCGTCGAAGCCCTCGGGCGGCTGGACCGTCCGGCGGATCGGCAGGCCGAACACCGTCGCGAAGTCCCAGTCGCGCTGGTCCTGGCCGGGCACGGCCATGATCGCGCCGGTGCCGTAGCCCATCAGCACGTAGTCGGCCACGAAGACGGGCAGCGACTCGCCGTTGACCGGGTTGACCGCCCAGGCGCCGGTGAAGACGCCGGTCTTGTCGCGGGCCTCCTGGCGCTCCAGGTCGGAGCGCGAGCCGACGACGCTGCGGTAGCCCGCGATCGCGTCGGCCGGGGTCTCGGCCCCGCCCGTCCACCGTCCGTCCAGCTCCTCGCCGGTGCCCGGCTGCGGCCACGCGGCGGGCAGGATCGCGTCGACCAGCGGATGCTCCGGGGCCAGGACCAGGTACGTCGCGCCGAACAGGGTGTCGGGCCGCGTCGTGAAGACCTCGATCGAGGATCCGGCCCCGTCGCGCTGCGCCTCGTCGCGACCGGGGCCTTCCCCCGTCGCTCCGCTCGCCCCGGTCACCGCGAACCGCACCGACGCGCCCTGCGAGCGCCCGATCCAGTTGCGCTGCATCGCCTTGACCGACTCCGGCCAGTCGACGCCGTCCAGGTCGTCGGCCAGGCGGTCGGCGTACGCGGTGATCCGCATCATCCACTGGCGCAGCCGGCGCCGGAACACCGGGAAGTTCCCGCGCTCGGAGCGGCCGTCGGCGGTGACCTCCTCGTTGGAGAGCACCGTGCCCAGGGCCGGGCACCAGTTCACCGGCGCCTCGGACAGGTACACCAGGCGGTACGAGTCGATCAGCGTGCGGCGCTCGACATCGCTGTACTCGGTCCACGGCCTGCCATCCGGCGTCGGGCGCTCACCAGCGGCGAACTGCTCGGTCAGCACGTT
>JAVXWR010000815.1:0-5060 GCA_032230725.1 Actinomycetota bacterium | reverse complement strand
CGAGCACTGGTGCCGCATCCCGGTGGAGGTCGAGGTCGCGAGCGAGTTCCGTTACCGCGACCCGGTGCTCGACCGCTCCACCCTCGTCGTCGCGATCTCCCAGTCCGGCGAGACCGCGGACACCCTCGAGGCGGTCCGCCACGCCCGCGAGCAGCGCGCCCGGGTCCTGGCGATCTGCAACACCAACGGCGCCCAGATCCCCCGCGAGTCCGACGCGGTGCTCTACACCCACGCCGGCCCGGAGGTCGGGGTCGCCGCGACGAAGACCTTCACCAGCCAGGTGGTGGCCTGCTACCTCGTCGGGCTCGCGCTCGCGCAGAACCGCGGCACGAAGTACTCCGACGAGGTCGAGCGCGAGTACCAGGCGCTGGTGGCCTCGGCCGACGCGGTCAAGGAGGTCCTCGCGACGGCGGTGGAGCCGACGCGGGAGCTGGCCCGCGAGCTCGCCGACTCGAAGGCCGTGCTGTTCCTCGGGCGGCACGTCGGCTACCCGGTGGCCCTGGAGGGCGCGCTGAAGCTCAAGGAGCTCGCCTACATGCACGCCGAGGGCTTCGCGGCGGGCGAGCTCAAGCACGGCCCGATCGCGCTGATCGAGCAGGACCTGCCCGTCGTCGTCGTGATGCCCTCGCCGCGCGGGCGGGCGACGCTGCACGCGAAGCTGCTCTCGAACATCCGCGAGATCCAGGCGCGCGGGGCGCGGACCATCGTCATCGCCGAGGCGGGCGACGAGACCGTGCGGCCGTTCGCGAGCGTGCTCGTCGAAATCCCCGCGGTGCCCACGCTCATCCAGCCGCTGGTCGCGGCGGTCCCGCTGCAGGTGTTCTCCGCCGAGGTCGCGCGGGCCCGGGGTTACGACGTGGACAAGCCGCGCAACCTGGCGAAGTCCGTGACAGTGGAGTAGGTGCCTTCGGCGCGTGAGCACTTCTCCGCGCTATGACACGGGAAAGTGCTCACGAGGCGACCGGAGGGAGCCACCTTGTACGGCGTCTGGACGCCCGAGCAGGTCGCCACGGCCGAAGAGCCGGTGCTGGCCCGCACGCCCGAGGGCGCGCTCATGCGCCGCGCCGCCTACGGGGCCGCGCAGGTCGCGCTGCGGATGCTGGCGCAGCGGTCCGGGGGCGTGACCGGGCGCCACGTCGTCGTCCTCGTCGGTGCCGGCAACAACGGCGGCGACGGGCTCTGGGCCGGTGCCGAGCTGCGCCGCCGGGGGGTCGGCGTCACCGCGGTGCTGCTGCGCCCCGACCGCGCGCACCCGGCGGGGCTCGCCGCCCTGCGCTCCTGGAACGCCCGCGTCGTCACCGCCCCGGAGCACGCCGTCCCCGCGATCGAGCGCGCCGACCTCGTCCTCGACGCCGTCGTCGGCACCTCGGCGCGCGGCGGCCTGCGCACCCCCGCCCCACTGCTGGTCGGCGCCGCGGACACGGCCGGGGTCCCGGTCCTCGCGATCGACACCCCCAGCGGCGTCGACCCGACCACGGGCACCGTCCCCGAGGCGACCGACGAGGGCCCCGCCGCGGTCACCGCGGCCGAGACCGTGACCTTCGGCGCGCGCAAGCCCGTCCACGTCCTCGCCCGCGACCGCTGCGGGCCGGTGACCTTCGTCGACCTCGGCCTGGGCCCCGAGCTGGGCCGACCCCCGATCACCGTCCTCGAGGCCCCCGACGTCGGCGCCCGCTGGCCTGTCCCGGGACCGGGCGACGACAAGTACACCCAGGGCGTCGTCGGGGTCGCCGCGGGCAGCGCCACCTACCCGGGGGCCGCGGTCCTCGCGAGCGGCGCCGCGTGCCTGGCCACGAGCGGGATGGTCCGCTACGCCGGCAGCGCCGCCGACGAGGTGCGCGCGGCCTGGCCCGAGGTGGTGGCCACCGACCACGTCGAGGACGCCGGGCGCGTGCAGGCCTGGGCGGTCGGTCCCGGTCTGGGCACCGGCGACGACGGGGCCGCGACGCTGCGGCACGTCCTGGAGGTCGGCGTGCCCCTCCTCGCCGACGCCGACGCCGTCACCCTCCTCGGCGCGCACGCGGACCTGCGCACCGCGGCGGCCGGGATCCCCACCCTGGTCACGCCCCACGCCGGCGAGTTCGGCCGGCTCGTGGCGGAGCTCGACCACCCGCCGGACCCGGCCCTCGACCGCGTCGACGCCGCCCGCCGCGCTGCCGCCGCCCTCGGCGTCACGGTGCTGCTCAAGGGCAACGCGACGGTCGTCGCCGCCCCCGACGGGCGGGTCCTCGTCCACCCCGCGGGCAGCTCCTGGCTCGCGACCGCCGGATCGGGGGACGTCCTGTCCGGCATCGCCGGCGCCCTGCTCGCCGCGGGCCTCGAGCCGTTCGACGCCGCCGGGGCCGCGGCCTTCGTGCACGCCCGGGCCGCCGAGATCGGCGCGGGGACGCCGGGTGCCCCGGTCCCCGCCTCACACGTGCAGGCGGCGATCCCCGAGGCCATCCGGTCGGTGCGCGCGGAGGCCCGCCGATGACGGAGGCGACGACGGGTGCCCGCATCGAGGCCGTCGTCGACCTCGACGCGATCCGCCACAACGTCGCGCTCCTCGCCCGCCTCGCCGGCGGCTCGGGGGCCTCGACGATGGCCGTGGTCAAGGCCGACGGGTACGGCCACGGCGCCGTCGGGGTCGCGCGGGCCGCGCTCGAGGCGGGCGCCACCTGGCTCGGGGTGTGCACCCTCGACGAGGCGGCCGAGCTGCGGGCCGCCGGCATCGGTGCCCCGGTCCTGTCCTGGCTGCACGTTCCCGACGAGGACATGACCGGCGCCGTGGCCACCGCGGTCGACCTCGGGATCGCCTCGCCCCGCGACCTCGCGGCCGCCGCGGGCGCCGCCCGCGCCGCGGGCCGACCCGCCCGGGTCCACCTCAAGATCGACACCGGGCTCTCGCGCAACGGCTGCCCGCCCGCGGACTGGGGCGGCCTGCTCGACGCGGTGGCGGCCCTGGCCGAGGAGGGCGTCGTCGAGCCGGTGGCGGTGTGGTCACACCTCGCGCACGCCGACGCCCCCGGTCACCCCACCCTCGACCGCCAGGCCGCCCGCCTCGACGACGCCCACCGTGCGGCCACCACCCGCCTGGGTCGCCCCCTGCTCGCGCACCTCGCCAACTCCGCGGCCACCCTGACCCGCCCCGACCTGCACCGGAACCTCGTCCGTCCGGGGATCGCCGTCTACGGGCTCGACCCGGTGGAAGGCTCTCACGAGCCGCCCGACCTGCGCCCGGCGATGACCTTCCGCAGCCGCGTCGCGCTGGTGAAGACCGTGGCGGCCGGGGAGGGCGTCTCGTACGGGCACATCTGGACGACGCCGGGCCCGCGGGACCTCGCGCTGGTGCCCGCCGGGTACGCCGACGGCGTCCCGCGGCTCCTGGGCTCCTCGGGGCGGTTCGCGGTCGGGATCCACGGGGTGCGCCGGCCCGTCGTCGGGCGGGTCTGCATGGACCAGGTGATGGTCGACCTGGGGCCCGCCGGGACGTCCCACGGGGTCGCCGAGGGCGACGAGGTCGTGCTGTTCGGGCCCGGTGACGGGCGGTCCCCGCAGGACGGGGGCCTGCCGACCGCAGCCGAGTGGGCCGACCTGCTCGGGACGATCCACTACGAGATCGTGACGGGGGTCGGAGGGCGTCCGCGCCTGCGTCGGGCCACCGGCGGCGGGGGTCCCGCAGGGGTCACGCACGCAACAGACGGGGTGAATCCACCCCGGACGTGGTAGAAGGCCGATATGGCGACGGCGGAGTCGGGGCTCCCGAGCGGGTCCGGGGACGCGAGCGGGGTATGAGCGACGACGATCGGCGGCACGGCCACACCGGCGGGATCCTCGGTGCCATCGCCGGCACCGTGCTCGGGGGTGCCGCCGCGGCCGGGGCCGTCGGGGCGGGCGTCGCCCGGTCGCGGGTCGTGCGGGCGCGGGCCGAGCTCGAGGAGTCCGAGGCCGCGCACCCCTCCAACCTCGGCATGCTGCCGCGCGGCCGCGAGTCGTCGGTGGCCGCTGACGACGGGACCCGCCTGTCCGTCGAGGAGGTCGAGCCGGTCACGGCGGGCGCGCCCCCCGAGCTCACGGTGGTCCTCGTCCACGGATTCGCGCAGGACCGCCGCTGCTGGCACTTCCAGCGCCGGATGCTCGCCGGGCTGACCGACCCCGCCGTGCGCGTGGTGCTCTACGACCAGCGCCGCCACGGCCGATCGGGCCAGTGCTCGGCGCGGGCCTGCACGATCGCCCAGCTGGGCGCCGACCTCGACACCGTCATCCGCACCGTCGCCCCGGAGGGCGACCTCGTGCTGGTCGGGCACTCCATGGGCGGCATGACGATCATGGCGCTGGCCGAGCGCCACCCGGCGCTCTTCCGGGACCGGGTGCTCGGGGTGGCGCTGGTGAGCACCTCGGCCGGCGACGTCGGCACCGTCGGCCTGCAGCGGGCCGTGCTCTCGCACCGCAACCCGGTCGTCAACGTCGTCGGCCGCCTCGCGCACTGGCGCCCGGAGGCCGTCGACCGCATCCGCCGGCTCGGCGGCAACGCGATGTGGGCCGCGGTGGCCCGGTTCTCGTTCGGCGACCCGGAGACCGACCCGGTGCTGGTCGACCTGGTGGACCGCACGATCGCGTCCACCCCCCTCGACGTGCTCACCTCGTTCGCGAACACGCTCTCCACCCACGACCGCAAGGCCGCGCTGCGGGGGCTCTCGCAGTGCGAGGTGCTGGTCACGGCCGGGACGAAGGACGTGATGATCCCGTACGCGCACTCCGAGGTGATCGCGGCCGAACTGCCGCGCGCGGAGCTGCTGCCCCTCGAGGGCGCCGGGCACATGGCGATGCTCGAGCAGCCCTCCGAGCTCGATACCGCGCTGCTCGAGCTGCTGCGCCGCTGCACCCACCGCAGCCAGGTGCTGCGCCGCCTGCACCCGCAGGAAGCGGGCTCGACGTCGCGGCGCTCGCGGCTGCGCCGGCCGCGGCGCCGGGCGTGAGCGGACCGCGCCGGGGCCCGCCCGGCCCCCCCGACCGCGCCGCGCCGCCCACGCCGCTGCCGCCGGACGCGCGCATCGTCGTCGACGCCCTGACCGCCGACG
>JAVXWR010000791.1:0-8885 GCA_032230725.1 Actinomycetota bacterium | reverse complement strand
CGCGACTACGGCCTGTTCGACTTCCGTGTCGACCCCGACGGCCGGCCGTGGTTCCTCGAGGCGGGCCTGTACTGCTCGTTCGCGCGCACCAGCGTCGTGGTGATGATGGCCGCGCAGGGCGGGGTGCCGCTCGAGGTGCTGTTCGCCGAGATGGTCACGCGGGCCGCGCGCCGCCGCGCCTGACGCCGGGGCGGTGACGTGATCAGCCGGCACGCTGGGTGTCGGCGGACCCGAGGTCGATCAGCCGTCCCGCGAACCCGCCCTGCGCCCGCGCGAGCCGCCGCCCGCTGGTGAGCACCGGGCTGCGCCGGGTGCGGTGCACCGTGAACCCGCCGGCGTCGAGGGCGTCGACCAGCGCGACGTCCTCGCCGGTCGCGAGGCCGCGGAAGCCGCCGCACGCGCGGTAGGCCTCGGCGCGCACGCCGAGGTTCGCGCCGTGGACGTGGGGGTGGGGGTCGCCCGCGGCGTCGTAGACGTCGGAGAACCAGTGCCGTGCGCCCGGGGCCTGTTCGCTCCAGTCCTCGACGTACACCGCGCCCACCCGGGCGTCCGCGGGCCGATCCCGGGCCTCGAGCTGGGCGAGCAGCCAGTCCGGCGGCACCCGCGAGTCGGCGTCGGTGGTGGCGAGCCAGCCCGGCCGCGGGCCCGGCCCGTCGAGCAGCGCCGCACACCCGGCGTCGCGGGCCCGCCCGACGCGGCGTTCGGCGATCATCACGGTCTCGACGCCGTGCGCGAGGGCGACGTCCGCGGTCCGGTCCCGGCACGCGTCGAGGACGACGACGGTGCGGACCACGGCGCGGTCGGACACCCACCGGGCGGCGCGGGCGAGCGCGTCCATGCACCCGCCGAGGAGGTCCTGCTCGTCGTGCGCGGGGACGACGACGCCGAGGACGGGCAGGGGTCGCGTCACCGCAGGCCCACCCGCTGGGCGACCGAACGGGTGTCGGGCGGCACCCGGGTGAGCACGTCGAGCCGGAAGTCCGCCTCGCGGTGCTCCGCGATCCGCGCCAGCCCGTCGAGGCGCGCGAGCTCGTCGTGGACCTCGTCGCCGCCGACGGGGTACTCCGGCGCCTCCCGGATCCAGTGCACGGCCACCAGCGTGCCGCCGGGCGCCAGCCGCTCCCGCACATCGCGCCACAGCGCAGCGCGGTCGTCCGCGCCGAAGTAGTAGGCGAGCTCGGAGACGACGACGAGGTCGAACGGCCCGTCGGGAGCCTCGTGCGGGACGGCGGCGCGCTCGACGCGGACGTGCGGCCGGTCGGCGAGCCGGGCGCGGGCCCGGTCCACCGCCTCCTGGGCCACGTCGGTGGCGACGAGCTCGTCGCAACGCGGCGCGAGCAGCACCGACAGCGCCCCGCCCGCACAGCCCGGCTCGAACGCGCGGCGGTACCGCGGGTCGGGCAACGCGGCGAGGACCACGGCGCGCTTGCGGTCCTCGTACCAGGACGACTCCAGGCCCCACGGGTCGTCCTCGTCGTGCCAGAGCCGGTCGAAGTGCTCCGTGCCGAGGGATCCCGTCATCGCGTCCCCCACAGCACCTCGACGTCCCGCAGCAGCCGGGCCAGCACCTCCGGCGGCAGGATCGCCGCGTCGCGGGGGTCGGCCGAGAGCGGCTCGACCTGGGTGGTGAAGCAGGCGACCGCATCCCGCTTGGCGCGCTGCGCGGGCTCGGGCAGTGTCACCGCGACGGCGCCCTCGCGCGCCACGCCGCGTTCTTCCCCATCGGCGGCGTCCGGTTCCGCCCAGTGCCACAGCCAGACCGCGTAGTGCCACCGGGCCAGCCCGCGGCGCGCCGCGACGTCGTCGGCGACCTCGGCGACGGCGTCGTGGTCGGGGTGCCCGTCGCCGGGCACCGGCGCGAGCCGGGTGTCGCCGGGGCGCAGCAGGTCGTCGAGCAGGTCGGTGAGCACACCGCGGTGTCCCGCGACGCCGCCGTCGGGGAGCCCGGCGCGGAGCACCGCGGCGTCGGGCAGGCCGAGGGCGGCCAGGGCGCGTCGGCGGTCGGAGTGGCGGCGCACGGCGAGCTCGTCGGGGCGCAGGGTGGGGCTGCCGGGGTGGCTGCCCTCGCCGTCGGTCACCGCGACGACCGTGACCGGCAGATCGGCGACGGCGGCCCACGCGGCGAGCGTCCCGCCCGCGCCGAGGGTCTCGTCGTCGGGATGCGGGGCGACGACCACGGCGCGCCCGGCCGGTCGGAGCTCGCCCGGGGTGATCCGGGGGAGCGCCGCGAGCAGCCCGGACGCGCGCCAGCGCTCCTCGGTCGTGCCGGGTCCCGTCAGGTCCCGCGGGACGTCGTGCCCCGTCACAGGCGCACCCCGTCGGACCGCCCGCCGTCGAGGTCGGCCGCGAGCCGCCCGAGCGTGGCGAGGTCCCGCTCCGCGTGGCTCTGGCGCACGTAGACCTCGAGGTCGGCGACGTGGCGGGCGTGGTCGGCGTCCTGGGCCAGCGGCCGGGGCCCGGTCGCGCGCCCGGTGCTGCGCAGCACCGTCTCCACGGCCGCCTCCACGACGGCGCGGGCCCGCAGCGCGCGGCGTCGAGCGTGCGGGACGGTTTCGGTGAGGGCGGCCGGGTCGGCGATCTCGACGGCCGCCGCGCGCAGGACCGCGCCCGCCGAGCCGAGCGCGGTGTCCACCCGGCCGAGGTGGGCGGCGTCGTGCTCGTCGCCCCGGCCCTGGGCCAGGCGCTCGCGCAGTGGCGCCGCCGCTCCGACCGCCCCGCCGAACCAGGCCGCGGCGACCCCGACGGCGCCGTGCCAGAAGCCGGGGCGCTCCAGGTAGGCGCCGGGGCCGCCGACGGGCCGGGCGGGGGTCGCGGTGAAGCGGACCGTGGCGGTGCCGCTGGCGCGCATACCCACGCCCTGCCAGGGGTCGCCGTCGGGCCGGGCGGTCGGGGTCGTCAGGTCGACGGCCACGAGGCGCCCGCCGTCGTGGGCGTCGGCGGTCACCAGCGCGTGCGTGCACCGATCGGACCCGGAGCACCACGGTCGGCGCCCGGTGAGGGACCAGCCGGTGCCGTCCTGGACCGCGTGCACCGCGCTGTCGGCGCTGCCCGCGGCCCACACACCCCACAGCGAGCCCGGCTCCACAGCGGCGCCGCCGAGCTCGTCGGTGATCGTCGCCGCGTCGAGGTGGGCCTCGGCGAGCCGGGCGGCGTCGAGGTCGTGCTCCGCGGTCCGCGCGAGCACCCGCCAGTTGTGCAGGACGTGGGCGCGGGGGGAGGGCTCGAGCGCCAGCGCGGTGAGCGCCCGGGCCAGCGGGTCGTCCACCACTCGCGGGGAGACGGCGGAGGTCACGGTCCCCCCTCCGGGAACACCGAACGTCCCGGCCGGGACGACGTGGGCACACTGCGAGGCCTGCTCGTGGGCGGGTGTCCGTGCCGCTCCCCGGGGAAACGCGGGATCCGCCGCCCCGTGGGCCGGGCCGGGCCGGGCCGGCCTCAGCGCACGACCAGCGCGGCCTGCTCCAGGTCGAGCTCGTGCTGGATACGGACGAACGCGTCCTCGCCGAGCGTGCCCGCGTTGCGCAGGGCCAGCAGGCGGGACCGTTCGGCCACGAGCATCGCCTGCCCGTAGCGGCGGTAGGACTCCCTGGTCGACTCGGCGGGCTGGTCGTCCGCCTCGTCGTCGTGGCCCTGCGGCGCGGCGACGGACGCGGTCGCGCCGCCGCGCCCGGCGGCCTGGTCGTCGGCCGGGACCTCGGCGGTGTCCGGCGAGCCGGTCTCGTCGGCCGCCGCATCGGCCTCGGCCTGGGCCTCGGTGGCCGCGTCGATCCGGTTCTGGACCCGGCGGCGCAGCTGGTCGACGACGGCCCGCCGCCCCGGCTCGTCGCGCTCGAGCTGCTCCAGGCACTCCAGGGCGGCGTCCGCGGCGAGCCGCCGGGCCCGGGCCTCCTCCTGCGCCTCCTCGACGACCTCCCCGTGCGTCCCCGGCAGGCGCCGGGCGAGCGAGGGCAGCGTGGTGCCCTGCCCGAGCAGCGTCGCGAGGATGACGACGAACGTGATGAAGACGATCAGGTCGCGCTGCGGGAACGCGCGGCCGTCGGGCAGGACCACGGGCAGCGTGAGCACGGCCGCGAGCGAGACCGCGCCGCGCATGCCCGCCCACGCCGTCAGCGTCGTCTCCGCCCACGACGCGTGCCGACGGTGCAGGGCCGTCGCGAGGCCCTGCTCGGCGAGCACGACCCACGCGAACCGCACGGCGATGAGCGTCCCGACCACGGCCAGCGTCACCGCCGCCACCGCGGCCGGCGCCATCCCACTGATCCCGGCCAGGACGCGGCGCAGCTGCAGCCCGACGACGAGGAACACCATCCCCTCGAGCAGCCAGGACACCGCGGTGCGGACCGCGCCGGTGACGACGCGTGCCGCGGGTTCCATGATCGTCGTGGCGCGGTGGCCCAGGTAGAGCCCGGCGACGACCACCGAGGCCAGGCCCGAGGCGCCCAGCTCCTCCGCGGGCAGGTAGGCCACGAACGGCGCGACGAGGAACACCACGACGTCGGTGTAGGTGTGCAGCACCCGCTGCCGGACCCACCCGATGACGATCGCCGTGACGGCTCCGGCGACGAGCCCACCCACGCTCACCAGCAGGAACCGTCCCACCGCCTGGGGGAACGAGAGCGTGTCGCCCTGGACGGCGCCGACCGCGACGGCGAGCACGGTCAGTGCGGCCGCGTCGTTGAACAGGCTCTCGCCCTCGAGCAGCGCGACCACCCGGCGGGGCAGCCGGATGGTGCGGGCGATGGCCGTCGCCGCGACGGCGTCGGGCGGCGCCACCACCGCGCCGAGAGCACACGCCGCAGCGAACCCGAGACCGGGTACGAGCGTGGCCGCGACCCCCCCGACGGCCAGCGCGGACGCGATCGTCAGGCCGACCGAGAGCAGCAGGATCGGGCGCAGGTGGATGCGGAACGCCGGGACCGAGGCCTCGAACGCCGCGCAGTAGAGCAGGACCGGGAGCACGACGACGAGCACGAGGTCCGGGTTGATGCGGTACTCCGGCAGCCCGGGCACCCACGAGAGCGCGATGCCCACCAGGAGCAGCGCGATGGGGTCGGGGACCCCCGTCCGACGTGCGCCGGCGCGCACCACCGCGGTCACGATGACCAGGGCGACCACGCCGGTGACCAGTGCGACCACCCGACGATCCTGCCATCCGCCCGCGGGCGCGGCCCGGCCTACGATCGCCGCGATGGTCGGGACGCGGCGGGGCCGGGTGCGCGTGGGCACCTCGGGCTGGACTTACGACCACTGGCAGGGCACGTTCTTCCCGGACGGACTGGCCCGTCGCCGCCGCCTGGAGTACCTGGCCGGGCGGCTGGACACCGCCGAGATCAACGGCACCTTCTACTCGCTGCAGCGCGCCTCGTCGTTCCGCACCTGGGCTGCGGCCACGCCGGAGGACTTCCGGTTCGCGGTGAAGGGCAGCCGCTACCTCACGCACATGCGCAAGCTGCGCGACGCCGAGGAGCCCCTCGGCCGCTTCCTCGCCTCCGGGCTGCTCGCGCTCGGCCCGAAGCTCGGCCCGATCCTCTGGCAGCTCCCCCCGAACCTGGGCTGGGACCCCGGGCGGATCGAGGGCTTCCTGCGGCTGCTCCCGCGCTCCACCGGGGAGGCCGCCGCGCTCGCGGCCGCCCACACCGACCGGGTCCCCGACCCGTGCACCGTCACCGACGAGGACCGGCCGCTGCGCCACGCCCTCGAGCCGCGGCACCCGAGCTTCGCCACGCCCGACGTGGTTGCGATGCTGCGGGCCCACGAGGTGGCGCTCGTCGTCTCCGACGGCGCCGGGATCCCCCGCTTCGACGACGTGACCACCGACCTCGTCTACGTCCGCCTCCACGGCCACGACGAGCTCTACCGCAGCCGCTACGACGCGGCCGAGCTGCGGACCTGGGCCGCGAAGGCCGCCGCGTGGGCGGCCGGCGGCCGCGAGGTCCTCGTCTACTTCGACAACGACGCCGAGGGCCACGCCCCGCACGACGCCCTCGCGCTCCGGGAAGTCGTCGCGGAATACTGAAGTCACTTCAACACTTGTAGCTGCTACCAAGAACGAGTGATGGGGTGACGAGATGACCGAGCTGTTGCTGGTCCCCGTCGACGACAACGTGATCTTCCCCGGCATGAGCCTCGTGGTCCCGGCTGCCGAGGTCGGCGCCGAGAAGGGTGAGCAGGTCCTGCTCGTCCCGCGCCACGAAGGCCGCTTCGCCGCGGTCGGGACCGTCGCCGACGTCGCGGACCGCACCCGCATGCCCAACGGCGTGACCGCCGTGCAGCTCTCCGCGCTGCACCGCGGGAAGGCCGGCACGGGCAGCGCCGATGACGCGGGCCGCCTGCGCGTCGACGTAGTGCACCACCCGGACGCCACCGAGCGCGACGGCCGGATCCGCGAGCTGGAGACCACCTACCGCGCGGTGGTCGAGGAGGTCCTCGAGCTGCGCGGCGACGACGGCCGCGGGGCAGCGCTCCTGCGCGGGATCGACGAGCCGGGCTCCCTGGCGGACACCGCAGGCTGGGCGCCCGAGATTCCCTACGCCGAGAAGGTGGCCCTGCTCGAGACCCTCGACGTGCGTGAGCGCCTCGAGCTGGCCGTGCGGCTGCAGCGCGAGCGGCTCGCCGAGCTGCAGGTGCGCAAGACGCTCCGCGAGGACGTCGAGTCCGGCGCGGCCAAGGCCCAGCGCGAGTACGTGCTGCGCCGCCAGCTGGAGTCGATCCGCAAGGAGCTGGGCGAGGGCTCCGACGACTCGGGCGCCGACGGCCCCGACGGGTACCGCGCGAAGATCGCCGAGGCCGGGATGCCCGACCACGTGCGCGAGCAGGCCGAGCGCGAGCTCGCCCGCCTGGAGCGCACCGGCGACCAGTCCGGCGAGTCCTCGATGATCCGGACCTACCTCGACTGGCTGCTGGCCCTGCCGTGGTCGACGACCTCGGAGGAGCAGCTCGACCCGGCTGCGGCCCGGACCGTGCTCGACGCCGACCACACCGGCCTCGAGGACGTCAAGGACCGCATCGTCGAGTACCTGGCCGTGCGGAAGCTGCGGCGTGACCGTGGCGTCGAGGCGGACAAGAGGTCGGGGACGATCCTGACCCTGGTCGGGCCGCCCGGCACCGGCAAGACGTCGATCGGTGAGTCCGTGGCCCGCGCGATGGGTCGCGAGTTCGTCCGGATGTCGCTCGGCGGCGTCCGCGACGAGGCCGAGATCCGCGGCCACCGGCGGACCTACGTGGGCGCCCTGCCCGGCCGCCTGGTGCGGGCCCTGCGCGACGCGGGCACGATGAACCCGGTGATCCTGCTCGACGAGGTGGACAAGGTCGGCGCCGACTGGCGCGGCGACCCGTCCGCAGCGCTGCTCGAGGTCCTGGACCCGGCGCAGAACCACGCGTTCCGCGACCACTACCTCGACGTCGAGCTCGACCTCTCGCAGGTCGTGTTCCTCGCGACGGCCAACCAGCTGGACACCATCCCGGGTCCGCTGCTGGACCGCATGGAGGTCATCTCCTTCGACGGCTACACCGTCGAGGAGAAGGTCGCCATCGCCCGGGACCACCTGCTGCCGCGCCAGGTCACGGGCGCCGGTCTCACGACCGACGACGTGACCGCCGACGAGTCCGCGCTGCGTCTCGTGGTGTCGGAGTACACCCGCGAGTCCGGTGTCCGGCAGCTCGACCGGGCGCTGGGCAAGCTGACCCGCAAGATCGCGACGGAGGTCGCCTCCGGGGCCGGGCAGGTCGTCGTCGACACCGACGTCGTCCGTCGCCACCTCGGCCGCCAGCGCTTCTTCACCGAGGCCGTCGAGCGGACCGCGGTGCCCGGCGTCGCGACCGGGATGGCCGTGACCGGCGCGGGCGGTGACGTCCTGTTCATCGAGGCCGCCTCGATGGCGGGCGACGAGGGCCTCGTCCTCACCGGCCAGCTCGGCGACGTCATGAAGGAGTCCGCACGGATCGCCCTGTCGTGGGTGCGCTCGCACGCCGCGGAGCTGGGCATCGCCGAGGACGCGTTCACGGGACGCTCGTTCCACGTGCACGTCCCCGCGGGCGCGATCCCGAAGGACGGCCCGTCGGCCGGCGTCACCATGGCCACCGCGCTGGTGTCCCTGCTGACCGGGCGACCGGTGCGGCACACCGTCGCGATGACCGGTGAGCTGACGCTGCAGGGCCGGGTGCTCCCGATCGGCGGGGTGAAGCAGAAGGTGCTGGCCGCGCACGCGGCCGGTCTGACGCAGATCGTCGTGCCGGAGCGCAACCGCGCCGACCTCGACGACGTCCCCGCGGACGTCGCCGGGCAGCTCGAGTTCCACCCGTCGATGACCATCACCGAGGTCCTCGACGTCGCCCTCGAGCCCGTCTCCGCGGGCCTCGAGGTGGCTGCCTGAGATGTGCTCACGGGAGCCGGTACCGCCCGAGGTGCGTGCGCTGACGGCACTGCTGGAGCGACGCTGGTCGCTCTCGGTGCTCTACGCGGCGCACCTCGGCGCGGCCCGGTTCTCCGAGTTCGAGCAGGCGCTCGGCCAGGTGCCGCCGGCCACGCTGGCGGCGCGCCTGGCCGACCTGGAGTCCGCGGGGTTCCTGGAGCGGCGGGTGCTCGACACCCGTCCGCCCCGCACCGAGTACGCGCTCTCCGCCGAGGGCCACCGCCTGGCCCCGCTGCTCGAGGCCCTGACCACCTGCAGCCGCGGCCGGGGAGGCCCTCCGAGGTCCGCGCGCTAGGCAGTTGATCATGGATTGCGCGACGGCACGCGGTCGCGCAATCCATGATCATGTGCCTCGCGCCGACCCCCCTCCGCCACGGCCGTCAGCCGAGCGTCGGGGCGGCGACCGCGATGCCGATGACGGCGGCCCCGAACAGCGACCAGGCCACGTAGTCGCCGACGTGCCCGGAGTGCAGG
>JAVXWR010000664.1:0-3859 GCA_032230725.1 Actinomycetota bacterium | reverse complement strand
CCACGTCCCGCTGCAGCGGATGGCGAACGTGTCGCTGGCCCCGGACCCGGACACCGACACGAGCACCGCCGGGCTGATCTCCCGGGTCGAGGACGGTCTCTACGTGGTCGGCGACCGCTCGTGGTCGATCGACATGCAGCGCTACAACTTCCAGTTCACCGGCCAGCGCTTCTACCGGATCTCCGGGGGCGAGCTGGCCGGCCAGGTCCGGGACGTCGCCTACCAGGCCACGACCACCGACTTCTGGGGCGCGATGGAGGCGGTGGGCGGGCCGTCGACGTGGCGGCTCGGCGGCGCGTTCACCTGCGGCAAGGCCCAGCCGGGGCAGGTCGCCCCGGTAAGCCACGGCTGCCCGAGCGCCCTGTTCCGGGGGATCAACGTGCTGAACACGGCGAGCGAGGCCGGGCGGTGACGGCGGTGATGACCAGCCCGGCGGCCCTCGTCGAGCGGACCCTCGGGATCGTGCGCCGCGTGCGCCCCGACGCGGGCGCCGCCGTGCTGGTCCGCGAGACGTCCGAGGCCGTCCTGCGCTGGGCGAACTCGACGATGACCACCAACGGCGCCACCACCGACCGCACCGTCGGGATCGTCCTGCTCGTGCCGCTGCCCACCGGTGGCACCGGCGCCGGCGTCGTGCGGCTCTCCGCGCCCGACCGGCTGATCGGCGCCGCGGACGACCACGCGGCCGCGGACGCCGCCCTCGAGGACGCGGTGCGCGAGGCCCTCGTCGCCGCGGAGCGCTCGGGTCCGGCCCGCGACGCGGCCGAGCTCCCGCCGCCGACCGCACCGGCCGACCAGGACTTCGCCGCGGCCGCGGGCGAGACGTCGGCGGGCGTGTTCTCCGGGCTCGCCGCGGCGCTGGCCGACTCCTTCGGGGCCGACCACTCCGCCGGGTTCGCCGACCACCACGTGACCACCACCTGGCTCGGGACCACGGCCGGCGTCCGGCGTCGCTGGGTGAGCCCCGGTGGCGCCGTGGAGATCAACCTCAAGGACCCCTCGACGGGCTCCTCGGTGTGGGGCGGGCAGAGCTCCCGGGACTTCACCGACGTCGACCTGCCCGAGCTGCTCGCCGACCTGCGCGGCCGGCTGGCGTGGGGGCGGCGGCGGATCGAGCTCGAGCCGGGCCGTCACGAGACGATCCTGCCGCCCTCCGCGGTCAGCGACTTCATGATCTACCTGGCGTGGTCGATGGGCGGGCGGCCCGCGCAGGAGGGACGCAGCGCGCTCTCCCGGGCCGGCGGCACGCGGGTCGGCGAGCAGCTCACGACGCTGCCGCTCACTCTCGCCGGGGACCCCGACGCGCCCGGCTTCCCGAGCCTGGTCCACGAACCGGTGCTCGCGACGACGAGCTCCGGGGACGAGGTGTCGGTCTTCGACAACGGCGCGACGACGCGGCGGGTGGAGTGGCTGCGCGAGGGCCGGGTCGGGGAGCTGGCCTACCCGCGGGCCGCGGCGGCGGAGTTCACCGCCGACGGCGCCCGCTTCGCCCCGCCGTCGGAGAACCTCCTGCTCACCGGCGGATCGGACGCCTCGCTCGAGGACATGGTCGCCTCGACGCGGCGCGGGCTGCTGCTGACCTGCCTCTGGTACATGCGGGAGGTCGACCCGGAGACGATGCTGCTCACCGGCCTCACCCGCGACGGCGTCTACCTCGTCGAGGACGGCGAGGTCGTCGCCGAGGTCAACAACTTCCGCTTCAACGAGTCCCCGCTCGACCTCGTCCGCCGCGCGACCGAGGCCGGGGCGACGCAGCGGACCCTGCCGCGGGAGTGGAAGGACTGGTTCACCCTCGCGGCGATGCCGCCGCTGCGGGTCCCCGACTTCAACATGTCGTCGGTCTCGCAGGCGAGCTGAGCCGGGCGGGCCGAGCCCGCGCGGGCACACTGGTGGGTGTGGGACGAGTGGTGATGCGCTATCCCGGCGCGCCGGGCGCATCCGGGGTGGTCACGCAGGCCGCGTGGGAGGCCGAGGTCCCGCGCCGCGGCGAGCTGGGCGACCTCGCGACGCTGGTCGGCTCCGGCGGGGTGTGCGTGCTGTCCGGGGCCGGGATCTCCACCGACTCCGGCATCCCGGACTACCGCGGCCCCTCGAGCGCGGCCCGCCGGCACGCCCCGATGACCTACGACGCGTTCGTCTCCGACCCCGCCGCCCGCCACCGCTACTGGGCCCGCAGCCACGTCGGCTGGCCGCAGATCGAGCGCGCCCGCCCCAACGAGGCACACGGGGCCGTGGCCACCCTGCAGCGCTCCGGGCTCGTCACCGACGTCATCACCCAGAACGTCGACGGGCTGCACCAGGCCGGTGGCGCCCGCGACGTCGTCGAGCTCCATGGCGCGCTGGCCCGCGTCGTGTGCCTGGGCTGCGCCGCGTCGCACGACCGGGCCGCGGTCCAGGAGCGGCTCGCCGCCGTGAACCGGGCGTTCGACGCGGACATCGCGGCGCTGCGCTCCACCCAGGTCAACCCCGACGGCGACGCCGAGCTCCCGGTCGAGCTCGTCGACCGCTTCACCATGATCGAATGCCCGGCCTGCGGCGGGGGTCCGCTCAAGCCCGACGTCGTCTTCTTCGGCGAGTCGGTCCCCCGACCGCGCGTCGCGTCCTGCTTCGATCGGGTCGCCCGGGCCCGGGCGCTGCTCGTCCTCGGCTCGTCCCTGGCCGTGATGTCCGGGCTGCGCTTCGCCCGCGCCGCGGCCCGGGCCGGCACCCCGGTGGCGATCGTGACCGCCGGACCGAGCCGCGGAGACGATCTGGCGACGGTGAGGCTCACGTCACCTCTCGGTGAAGCCCTTCCGGCCCTGGTCAGCGTCCTGCGGGCCTGAATCGTTCAGCTTGATCGTGGAAGTGGTCCTCTCGACACCGACGAGCGGTTCCGTCGGCAACATCTGTCGTTAACGTCGGAGGACATCGACGGGGCGTCACGGTGTGGTGTAGCAGTCCGTCACCCGTGCCCGGTTCCTCTGCGCCCGCGAACGCGGCGCGGCCCCGTCATCTGGCGACCTCACGGTCGTCGCTCGGAGACCGGCGAGACGATCGGAGAGTGACACGACGCATGACGGCCGCACCGACCATCCCTGGGCTCGACACCCCGCCACTGCAGCGCCAGGAGGTCCTGGACTGGGTCACTCAGGTCGCCGAGCTCACCACCCCGGACCGGGTGGTGTGGTGCGACGGCTCGCCGGAGGAGTGGACGCGACTCACCGATGAGCTCGTCGAGGCCGGGACGTACACGCGTCTCGACCCCGCGAAGAAGCCGAACTCGTTCTACGCCGCCTCCGATCCGGACGACGTCGCCCGCGTCGAGGAGCGCACCTTCATCTGTTCGGTCGACCCGAAGAACGCCGGGGTCACGAACAACTGGATGGACCCGGCCGAGATGAAGGCCACCATGTCCGAGCTCTACCGGGGCTGCATGCGTGGTCGCACGATGTTCGTCATCCCGTTCTGCATGGGCCCGACGAACGCGGAGCACCCCAAGCTCGGCGTCGAGATCTCCGACAGCGCCTACGTCGTGACGTCGATGCACATCATGACCCGGATGGGCGCCGACGTGTACGCGCGCCTCGAGGCCGACGACGCCGAGTGGGTCCCCGCGCTGCACTCGGTCGGCGCGCCGCTCGAGCCGGGCCAGGCCGACGTGCCGTGGCCGTGCAACGACACGAAGTACATCAGCCACTTCCCCGAGACCCGCGAGATCTGGAGCTTCGGCTCGGGCTACGGCGGCAACGCGCTGCTCGGCAAGAAGTGCTACTCGCTGCGGATCGCCTCGGTGATGGCGCGCGACGAGGGCTGGCTCGCCGAGCACATGCTGATCCTCAAGCTGATCAGCCCGGAGGACAAGGCGTACTACGTCGCGGCC
>JAVXWR010000603.1:0-7669 GCA_032230725.1 Actinomycetota bacterium | reverse complement strand
GGCCCCGCCGTCCGCGCCCTCGCGGCCGGGGGCGACGAGGTCGTCGCCGTGGTCGGCCCGCGCGGCCGGCAGGCGGCAGCGCTGCTGCCGGGGGTCTCACGCGTCGTCGGGTGGCACTGCGGCTGGGTCGACGGGGACGCCCCGCCCGTCACCGCGGACACCGTCGGGGAGGCCGTGACCGAGCTCACCGCGCTCGAGGCGGACGAGGCGGTCGTCTTCACCTCGTTCCACCAGTCGCCGCTGCCGACGGCGCTCGTGCTCCGGCTCGCGGGGGTCCCGCGGATCACCGGGGCCTCGGTCGACTTCCCGGGCGGTCTGCTCGACGTCCGCCTCCGCCCGGGCGATCTCGGCGTGGACCCGACCGCCGACCTCCCCGACGACCTGCCCGAACCCGAGCGGGCCCTCGCGATCGCCGCCCGCGCCGGGCACGTCCGGGGCCCCGGCGACGACGGATGCCTGCGGGTCACGACCCCGGCCGACACCGCCGCGCAGGCCCGTGAGCTGCTGGCCGGCCACGGGCTCGCCGCGGGGGAGCCCTACGTCGTGCTGCACCCCGGCGCCTCCGTCCCGGCCCGGGCCTGGCCGCCCGAGCGGTGCGCCGAGGGCGTGGCGGCGCTGCGCGCGGCCGGCCACCGCGTCGTCGTGACCGGCGCCCCGGCCGAGGCAGGCCTGACCGCCGCCGTCGCGGGGGAGCATGGGATCGACCTCGGCGGGGCCACGTCGTTCGCGGAGCTCGCCGAGGTGCTGCGCGGCGCGGCCGCGGTGGTGGTGGGCAACACCGGTCCGGCGCACCTGGCGGCGGCGGTGGGCACCCCGGTCGTCTCGCTGTTCGCGCCGGTGGTGCCCGCGCTGCGCTGGGCGCCCTACGGCGTGCCCCACGTGCTGCTCGGGGACCAGACGGCGCCGTGTCGCGGGACCCGGGCGCGTGACTGTCCGATCCCGGGGCACCCCTGTCTGGCGGGCGTCGGACCGGACGTCGTCGTGGCCGCCGTGGCCGGGCTCACTGCTCACGGAGAGTAGTAGTTGCCAGCGTGGTGTTTACCAGGTCGTTCTCGCAGGGATTTCTCGGCAGTGACCTCCAGCCCCGCCGCACGACCGTCGCTGACGGTTCTGCACTGGCACGTGCACGGGTCCTGGTCGACGGCGTTCGTTCAGGGCCCGCACCGCTACCTGCTGCCCACCCTGCCCGAGCGCGGCCCGTGGGGTGGCGGGCGTCCGGCGGCGTGGACCTGGCCCGACGCCGCCGTGGAGGTTTCTCC
Organism: Actinomycetota bacterium; assembly: GCA_032230725.1. Taxonomy (GTDB): domain Bacteria; phylum Actinomycetota; class Actinomycetes; order Mycobacteriales; family Pseudonocardiaceae; genus Actinomycetospora. The sequence goes on along the minus strand of JAVXWR010000603.1, from coordinate 6,410 downwards.
GGGTGAGCTGGCGGTGGCCGCCGACGAGATCGACGTCGTCGTGCTGCAGCGCCCGGAGGAGATCGACCTCGTCGAGCGCTGGACCGGGCGGCGGCCCGGTGTCGATCTCCCGGCGGTGTTCGTCGAGCACAACACCCCGCGGGGCGACGCCCCGGCCACGCGTCACCCGCTCGCGGAGCGTGACGACATCCCGGTCGTCCACGTCACCCATTTCAATGCACTCATGTGGGACTGCGGCCGGGCCCCGGTCCACGTCGTCGAGCACGGCGTCCTCGACCCCGGGCACCGCTACACCGGCGAGCTCGACCGGGCCGCCGTCGTCGTCAACGAACCCGTCCGGCGCCACCGCGTCACCGGGACCGATCTGCTCGCCGGGTTCGCCGACACCATCGGCCTCGACGTGTACGGCATCGGCTCGGAACGTCTGCCCGAGGCCGTCGACCACCCCGCGATCCACATCGGCGGGGACCTGCCGCAGGCGCGGATGCACGCCGAGCTCGCCCGTCGGCGGCTCTACCTCCACCCGATCCGGTGGACCTCCCTGGGGCTCGCCCTCATCGAGGCGATGATGCTCGGCATGCCCGTGGTGGGGCTCGCCACCGCCGAGGCCGCCGTCTCGGTCCCCGACGACGCCGGAGTCGTCGCCACGGACCCGGCCGTGCTGCACGACGCCATCCGGACCTACCGCGCCGATCCCGACCTCGCCCGCGCGCACGGTGCCCGCGGGCGCGAGGTCGCGCTCGCGCGCTGGTCGGTCGACCGGTTCCTCGACGACTGGGACCGGGTCCTCGCCGCCGTGACCGGGCACACCTTCTCCTCGGCGCCGCTCGGGTCCAGCCACGCGGCCGCGGGCGCCGTCGCCGTCCCCCTCTGACGCCATCCGGCCGGGTCGACGCCGACCCGACCCCGACCCGTCCGACGGACGTCCCGATCGTTCGGGACCGGAGCTTGAGCCCACAGCGCCCCGGTCCACCGCCACGTCCGACGTGCGAGGCGTACACCGACCGGTGATCAACCGGTGCGGGGTGCGCGCTGCCGCACGTCCGCAGGAGGACTGTGCATGCGGATCGCCATGGTCTCCGAGCACGCGAGCCCGCTCGTGTGCCTGGCCGAGACAGCCGACCCCGCCCGTAGCTCCACCGACCAGGCCACCGCGGCCGGGATCGGCGCCGTCGACGCGGGCGGGCAGAACGTGCACGTGCACGCGCTCGCGACGGCGCTCGGACGCGCCGGCCACGAGGTCGTGGTGCACACCCGCCGGACCGACCCCACCACGCCGCAGCGGGTCCCCCTCGCGCCCAACGTGGTCGTGGACCACGTGCCGGCCGGGCCCGCCGTCGAGCTCGGCAAGGACGACCTGCTCGAGCACATGGGGGAGTTCGCGGCCGTCCTCCGCCGCCGGTGGACCGCCCGCCCGCCCGACATCGCGCACGCGCACTTCTGGATGTCCGGGCTCGCGGCGCTCGACGCCGGGCGGGCGACCGGCGTGCCGGTGACGCAGACCTTCCACGCGCTCGGCTCGGTGAAGCGGCGCCACCAGGGCACGCGGGACACCAGCCCCGCCGAGCGCGTGGCGCGCGAGAGCGACCTCGCCGCCTCGGTCGACCGCGTGATCGCGACCTGCCACGACGAGGTCGCGGAGCTCGTCGAGCTCGGCGTCTCCGCCGACCGGATCGACGTGGTGCCCTGCGGCGTCGACGTCGAGCACTTCACCCCGTCGCCCCCCGCCGCGTCCCACGACGTCCCGCGCATCCTCACGGTCTCGCGGCTGGTGCCACGCAAGGGCATCGACACCGTGATCCGCGCGCTCGGGCGCCTCGCCCGCCGGGCGGGTCCGGTGCCCGATCTCGTCGTCGCCGGCGGGCCGACCGCCGCGACGCTCGACGACGACGCCGAGGTCGCGCGGCTGCGTGCCATCGCGGCGAGCGAGGGCGTCGCGGACCGGGTGCACTTCGTCGGCCGGGTGGCTCCCGCCGAGATGCCTGCTCTGATGCGCTCCGCCGACGTCGTCGCCTGCCTGCCCGCCTACGAGCCCTTCGGCCTCGTCCCGCTCGAGGCGATGGCCTGCGCACGGCCGGTCGTGGCCGCCCGGGTCGGTGGGCTCGCGGACACCGTCGTCGACGGCCACACCGGACTGCACGTCCCGCCCGGTGACGCGGACGCCGCCGCCCGGGCGATCGGGGCGCTGCTCGCCGACCCGGCCCGCGCCGCGCGGCTCGGCGGCGCCGGCCGGGCCCGGGCGCAGGCCCGCTACGGCTGGGACCGCATCGCCGCCGCCACCGTGGCGGTCTACCGCGACGTGCTCGCCGCCCACCCGGAGCCCGTGACCTCCGGAACGGCCGCCGGCCTGACGGGGGTGCGCTCGTGAGCCCGACGTCCCAGGCCCACCGTGTGGCGGGCTCGGCTGCGGTGGCCCCCGCCGTCGCCCCGCGTCGCTGCGCCGACGCGGTCGTCGACGACCACCTCGACGGCCTCGGCGTGACCCTCGCCGCCCTGCGCGCCCAGGCGCCGCGCCTGTCCGAGTGGGGCACCGAGCTCGCCGCGCGGCTGCGCCGCGGGCAGCGGCTGCTCGCGGCCGGCAACGGCGGCAGCGCGGCCGAGGCGCAGCACCTCACCGCCGAGCTGGTCGGGCGCTACCGCGGCGAGCGCGAGCCGCTCTCGGCCATCGCGCTGCACGCCGACACCTCCACGATCACCGCGCTCGGCAACGACTACGGCTTCGTCGAGATCTACGCCCGCCAGGTGCGCGCGCACGGCCGCCCCGGCGACGTGCTCGTCCTGCTCTCCACGAGCGGGCGCAGCGACAATCTGCTCGCCGCGGCCGAGGTGGCCCGCTCGCTCGGGGTCACCGTCTGGTCGATCACCGGCGCGGAGCCGAACCCGCTGGCCGAGGCCAGCGACGAGGCGGTGTGCCTGCCGGGGGCGACGCCCTCGGTGCAGGAGGCGCACCTGGTCGCGGTGCACCTGCTGTGCGAGATGGTCGACGGGGCGCTGGGCCGCTCGGTCGTCCAGGACGGCGGGGGTGCGCGATGAGCGCCCCGCTCGTGATCGTGGGCGACGCGCTGCTCGACGTGGACGTCGACGGCGAGGTCACCCGGCTGTGCCCCGACGCGCCCGTCCCGGTGCTCGACGCGGGCTCCGAGCGACAGCGCCCCGGAGGCGCCGCGCTCGCCGCGCTGCTCACCGCCCTGGCCTCGCCGCGGCCGGTCCGGCTCGTCACGCCCCTGGGCGACGACGCCGACTCCGGGCGGGTGCGCGAGCTGCTCGACGGCCTGGTCGAGGTCGTGGCGCTGCCCGCCGGCGGGTCGCTGCCGGTGAAGAGCCGCCTGCTCGCCGGCGACCGGCCGCTGCTGCGCCTCGACCGCGGCGGACTCGAGCTCGGGCCGTTCGACGCGGCCGCGCTCGCGGGGGTCCGCGAGGCCCTCGACGACGCCGGCGCGGTGCTCGTCGCCGACTACGGCCGCGGCGTCACCGCCGACGACGGCGTCCGCGACCTGGTCGCCGCCGCCGCCCGCCGCGTCCCCGTCGTGTGGGACCCGCACCCCCGCGGCGCGACACCCGTCCCCGGGGTCACCCTCGCCACCCCCAACCTCGACGAGGCCCGCGCGGCCTCTCGCGTCGAGCCCGACGACGACTGGCTCGCCACCGCCTCCCGGGCCGGCGCGGCGCTGCGCGCGGCGTGGCGGGCCGACGCCGTCGCGGTCACCGCGGGCTCCCGCGGCGCGGTGCTGCACGGGGCCGGCGGCCTCGTCGTCGTGCCCGCCCGTGCCGCCGCCGGCGGCGACCCGTGCGGGGCGGGTGACCGGTTCGCCGGCGCCACCGCCCTCGCGCTCGCGGCGGGCCGCACGGACGACGAGGCGGTCTCCGACGCCGTGGCCGCCGCCGGGACCTTCGTCGCCGGCGGGGGAGCGGGCGCGCTCCGCCGCGACGACTCCGGCCGGTGGCACGCGCCCGGCCTGGTGTCGAGCGAAGGGGCCCTTCGGTCGGATAGATGGGCCGAGGGCGCCCTTCGCCAGCCGGCCGACCCCGGACCCGATCTGAGCGAAGGGGCCCATCGGTCGGATAGATGGGCCAAGGGCGCCCCTCGCCAGCCGGCCGACCCGGGACGCGCCCCTCGCCAGCCGGCCGACCCGGGACCCGACGGCGACCGGGCGCTCGCCGTCGTCGCGGCCGCCCGAGCCCGCGGTGGCCGCGTGGTCGCCACCGGCGGCTGCTTCGACCTCCTGCACGCCGGGCACGCCCGCACCCTGGGCGCGGCCCGGGAGCTCGCGGGTCCCGGCGGCGTCCTCGTCGTCTGCCTCAACTCCGACGCCTCCGTGCGCCGGCTCAAGGGGCCGCAGCGCCCGATCGTCGGCCAGTCCGACCGCGCCGAGCTCCTCGCCGCGCTGGCCTGCGTCGACGCCGTCGCGGTGTTCGAGGAGGACGACCCGCAGACGGTCATCGCGCGCCTGCGCCCGGACGTGTGGGTCAAGGGCGGCGACTACGCCGCGGACGACCTGCCCGAGGCCGGGCTCGTGCGCTCCTGGGGCGGCGAGGTCGTCGCCGTCCCGTACCACGCCGGTCGCTCGTCGACCCGGCTCGCCGCCGCCGCGGGCGTCGGCGCTGCTGACGGCCCGCACCGAGCCATCGACGTCATCCAGGAAGGACCCTCATGACCTCACCCCTGCCCACCCCCGACCCGGCGAATCTGGACCTGGAGAGCACCGCGGCGCCGTCGCGCCCCGCCGGGAGCCCGGGCACCGTCCTCGTCACCGGCGGCTCGTCCGGTCTCGGCGCGGCCGTCGCCGACGCGGTGCTCGCCGCGGGCGGCACCCCGATCGTGCTCGACCTCAAGGCGCCCGACGCCGGGCACGCCTTCGTCGAGGTCGACCTGGCCGACACCGCGGCCGCCGAGGCGGCCGTCGAGCGGGCCGTGGACACCCACGGCGGCCTGGACGCCGTCGTCACGGCCGCCGGGATCGACCGCTGCGGGCGGCTCGTCGACGTGCCCCGCGAGGACTGGGAGCGCGTCGTGGCGGTGAACCTGCTCGGCACCGTCGCGGTCGTCCGGGCCGCGCTGTCCTCGCTCGAGGCGCGCCGCGGCAAGGTCGTCACGGTCTCCTCGACCCTCGGGGTCAAGGCGGTCTCCGACGCCACCGCCTACTGCGCCTCGAAGTTCGGCGTCGTCGGCTTCACCCGCGCGCTCGCCGCGGAGTGGGCCGGGACGGTCGGCGTCACGCTGCTCGTCCCGGGCGGCATGTGGACCCACTTCTTCGACGACCGCCCCGACCAGTACAAGCCGGGCTCGGACGCACAGCTCAACGACCCCGCCGAGACCGCCGACGCCGTGCTCTACGCGCTCACCCGCCCGGCGGGCAGCGAGGTGCGGGAGCTCGTCGTCGCCGCGTCGGGCGAGTCGTCCTACCCGTGATCGCGCGGGTCCCGCCCCTCGGGGGAGGCGGCGTCGAGGGCGCCAGGGGCCGCCTCGACGTCGCCGCGGACCTCCACCACGTGCACCTCCGGTCCCACGGGGCGCACCGCGACGTCGACGGCGCCCAGCGGGGGGCCGTCGTCGGCGGGGTCGCGGTGCACTCGGCCTCCAGGAACGCGGGCCATCGAACCCTAGCGAGGTCCCCGCGGGCGGGCCACGCACCGTCGGCCCGGGCCGGGATCCACCCATGACCGAGAGGACGAGAGACACCGTGGCACCGCCGCTGACCTCGGCGCCCCTGGCGGCCGACCTCCCCGAGCGCCTGGCCGCCGCCGCCCCGCGGATCGTGGTGCTCGGCGACGCGGTCCTCGACTGCTGGATGAGCGGACCGTCGCGGCGGCTCTCCCGTGAGGCACCCGTGCCGGTGGTCGAGGTCGACCGCACCCACGCCGCCCCCGGCGGCGCCGCGAACACCGCGGTCAACCTCGCCGCGTTGGGCGCGGAGGTCCGGCTGGTGTCGGCGGTCGGGGACGACGACGACGGGCACACCCTGCGGCGCCTGCTGGAAGGGGCGGGGGTCGACACCGCGAGCGTCCTCGTCGACGGCGACGCCCCGACGGCGGCCAAGCGGCGCATCGTCGCCGACGAGGCCATGGTCGCCCGCTACGACACCCTCCCGCCGCCGCGCCGGATCGCGGGCCTGCACGCCGCGCTGGACGCCGCCCTCGACACCGAGCCCGACGCCGTCGTCGTCTGCGACTACGGGATCGGCGCGCTGGACGAGTCGACGGTCGCCGCGGTCGCCTCGTGGCGCGCCCGCTGCGGCGTGCTCGTCGTCGACGCGCACGACCCGGCGCGCTGGGCGCCGGTCACGCCCGACGTCGTCACCCCCAACGCCGGGGAGGTGGCCACCCTGCTGGGCCGCGACCTGCCCGGTCCCGACCGCGCGGGCGCCGCCGAGGCCGCGGCCGCCGATCTGCACGACCGGTCGGGCGCCACG
>JAVXWR010000570.1:0-5735 GCA_032230725.1 Actinomycetota bacterium | reverse complement strand
GCTGCAGCCCGCGCAGCGACTCCGGGGAGCCGTCGAACCCGGACAGGTTCGCCAGCACCACCACGGGCCGGTTCCCGCTGGCGGCGTTGATGGCCCGCGCGGTCTTCTTCGACGAGCGGGGGAACAGTGTGCCCGCGGTCCACTGCGACGGGCCGTCCACGGGGGGTGTGCCGCGCCGTGGCAGCGGGCGCGACTCGATGCCGATCAGCTCGACGGGCTGCCCACCGAGGTGGGCGTCGAGGACGACCACCGACTCGGCCGCGTGCATGTCGGCCCAGCGCTCCAGCGTGGGGTGGTCCTCGTCGGCCACCGCGCCCATGAGCGACCTGATGTCGAAGGGCTTCTTGCGCTCGCCGTTCACGGAGGGATCGAAGATCTCGCCGACCCGGGTGAAGTCGGTGTCCGCCCCCGAATGCGGGAACGAGGAGATGTCGCGATCGACCGGGTCGGTGGTGGCCACGGGACGGGGGAAGTGCTCGCCGGGAGTGAGGTAGGTGTGCTCGTAGTGCGCGAGCAGCACGTCCACCGCCCCCGAGAGGTCGGGCGCCCAGTACTGGGCCTGCCCGTTCGGGCCCATGATCCGGTCGTAGCCGCCGATGCCGTAGTTGTCCTCGGCGGACACGCCTCCGGAGTAGTCCAGGGACTGCTTCCCGGTGAGCACCATCGCCGAGTCCGGGGTCATCACGAGGATGCCCCTGGTGTGCATCAGCATCGTCGCCTCGGCGTTCCAGTAGGGCTGAGCGCCGACGTTGATGCCGGTGACGACGACGTTGATCTCGCCGCCGGCCTGGGTGAACTCGATGATCCCCCGCAGCACGCGCGAGACCCAGTCCATGGTCTCGGTCCCGCTGTCCATCGCGATCTTGGCGCCGGCCGACACGGCGTACCACTCCACCGGCACGCCGAGGCGGCGGGCGATCGCGATCGCCGCGAGCACCCGGCGGGCCTCGGGTTCCGCGATCGCACCGAGCGCCTTGGTCGGGTCACCCAGTAGCACGACGCGGGTCATGCCCTCGGGGTGGCGCGCGGTCGGGGTGGTGACCACGCCGAGCACCACGTTCGCCGTGTTGTGCCCGGGAGCGCGGTCGACGGGACGGGGGTTCCCGGCCTCGTCGAGGTCGTACTCGGTGAACGTCCCGGGTGCGCCGTCGGGGTCCGGGGACCGGGTGATCGCCGGGACGAGCTCGTAGGGGTAGACCGTGCCGCGCCGCCGGGCCTTGACCACCTTCTGGGTGTAGGCGTCGAGCTCGCGCAGCGGACGGTCCGGCGGGTCGGTGATCCGCAGCGTCAATCCGGACCCCGGGGGTCGGGACATCCGCAGCATCATCTCGCGGGGACTGCCGTCCGGACCGGCGGCCCGGAACTGCACCATGACCTGCTCGAGACCGAGCGCCTCGGTGCGCGGGGCCAGCGCGCGCACGACCTCGTCGAGGTCGTTGAGCGGCACGTCGACCTGCGGCCACACGTAGAGCAGCACCCGGTTCCACTCGAGCTTGGCCGCGGCGCGATCGGCCGAGCGGGCCGCGCGCAGGCTGTCGAGGCACGCGTCGAGGACGTGCTCGAACTGCGGCAGCGCCCGGATCCGGCCGTCGTCGTCGCGCACGACGTTGAGGTCGCGGACGTCTGCGAGCGCGATCAGTCGCTCGTCGTCGGCCACCTCGCGGCCCCGCGCGTGGAAGAGGTGGACGTCCGTCGCCGAGGGCAGCCGGGTCAGCACGAAGTTCGACAGCCGCCACAGCCCCAGGCGCTCGGCGACCATCGGGTGCAGGCCGCGCAGGGTCCGGTCCTCGACGGCCCCGTCCTGCGGTCCGTCCCCGGCCCGGAAGGTGAACCAGGTCGGCCCGCCGGTGTCCTCTCCCCCGGTGCGGCGCACCGCGACGCTGACCCGGCCGACCGAGTCGGGGATCGTGCCGACCTTCCGGCGGATCCGCGCGGAGCGGGCGTCGGGGTCGGCGGCGTCGTCGCCGTCCGCGTCGGAGGTGACGTACAGGTCGATGAGCGCGGTGCGCCCGCTCGGCAACGAGGCGACCAGCTGGTGCAGGTCCTCCGCCACCGCGGACGCCCCGTCGGTCTCGTCGCCCCCGACGACGGTGGCCACCACGACGACGTCGTGGCCGTCGTGGACGTAGTCCGCGGTCAGTCGGGGCCGTCCGTCGTACTCGGCGAGCGCGACGTTCTGCAGCTTCCGGATCAGGCCGTAGTAGCGGCGCGTCATCACCTCGAGCATCGCGGCGTGGTGACGCTCGGAGAACACCCCGAGGATCGGCTCGCCGGAGGCGACGATGCCGTCGATCTGCACGGCGCGGGTGGCCGGGTCGTCGGACAGGCGGTCCAGCTCGGTCCGCACGCTCTGCTGGACCCGGATGCGCTCGTCGGTGATGAGCGGGGCGTCGAAGCAGCGGTAGCGGACCTGGCGGGCGAGATCCCCGATCACCGGGTGGCGCAGCTGGGTGGCCGAGACGAGATGGTCGAGCACGTGGCGGTAGCCCTCGCGGGCGTCCGTGGGCAGTGAGTCCGGGTCGCGCAGCCGGCGGCGCAGCAGCTCGGAGACGACCGTCGCGTGCTCGCCCGCGCGGCGCAGGGCCAGGAACATCCGGTAGAGCGCGGGTCCCAGTTCGGGCGAGGACTCCTCGGTCACGCCGTAGTGGGCCAGGGCCCGGCGCAGCTTGATCCGGAACGACTCCGGCAGGCCCTCCGCGTCGGCGTCGCGGGATCGCAGGTAGGCGTAGAGGTACTCCTGCGGGTTGCGCGCGGCCTCGGCGTCGACGGCGGTCTCGTCGTCGGGCTCGCTCCCGTCGCGCAGGCGACGGTTGCGCGACAGCGCGGACAGGTCGGCGAAGATGCCGAGGATCTCGGACTCGCCCGCGAGGACCTCGGGGTCGTCGGCCGACAGCTCCGAGCGCGCCTGGTCGAGCTCGGCCAGCAGGCGGCCGGCCTCGCGCTCGTCGACGTCGAACCCGAGGACCAGGGCACGCAGCGCGGCGAGCGCGTCGTGCGCGCGGCCGGCCGCGGTCCGGTCGGTGATCGCGGTCCGCGCGAGCTCGGTGAAGTCGGCCCGCTCCCCCGACCCGGCGGCCCCGTCGCCCGACTCCTCGTCGGGCTCGATCCGGACCAGCCGGGCGCCGCCCTCGACCTGGGTGTTCGGGTGGACGAGCACCTCCGCGACCCGGCCGGCGACCGGCGCGCGCAGCGCGGTCTCGAGCTTCATGCTCTCCAGCACCGCGACCACGTCGCCCTCGGCGACCACGTCGCCGGCACTGACCGAGATGTCGACGACCATGGCCGGGCCGAGGGCCCGGACCAGGCCGGCCTCCCCGCCGGAGATGCGGTGCACGGCGCCGTCGACCTCGACGAGGTGGTCCGGTCCCTGGGTGACCGAGAGGACCCCGAAGCTGCGCTCGCCCACGGTCAGACGGCGTTCGTACTGGCCGGACCGTTCGACGTCGACGTCGAGGACCACGCCGTCGAGCGCGACCCGATAGCGGGCCGGCTCGGTGCGGGCCACACGCAGCCGGTAGGACTGGCCGAGGGCGCGCAGGTCGACCTGGTGCCACACCTCCTGGCCGACCTCGGGCCGCCCGCGCTCGGCGGAGACGAACAGCCGGCCCTGCTGGCGGAAGACGTGCGCGTCGTGCGCCGCGACCGCCGCGGCGAGCAGCGCGACGTCGACCCGCCGGGGCGGGGTGTAGCCCTCGGCCATCATGGTGTCGAGCCACCAGGTGTCGACCTCGCCGGAGACGAACTCCGGCCGGTCGAGCAGGTCGAGCAGGAACGCCTTGTTGGTGGTGCCGCCGTCGATCACCACCGCGGTCTGGCGCACCGCCCGCGCCAGGCGCGCCCGGGCCTCGGCCCGGTTCTGGCCCCAGGCGATCACCTTGGCGATCATCGAGTCGAACTGCGGCGGGATGACGTCGCCGGTGGCGACCCCGGTGTCGACCCGGATGCCCGGGCCCGTCGGCAGCACGAGGTGCTGGATGCGGCCGGGGGCCGGCGTGAAGCCGTTCTCGGGGTCCTCCGCGGCCAGGCGTGCCTCGAGGGCGTGCCCGCGCTCGGCGGGCGCGGCCGGCGCGACCTCGGCCAGCGTGCCGCCCATGGCCACGTGCAGCTGGAGCTTGACGATGTCGACGCCGGTGGTCGCCTCGGTGACGGGGTGCTCGACCTGCAGCCGGGTGTTGACCTCCATGAACGAGAGCAGCTTCTGGGCGGGCTCGTAGAGGAACTCCACGGTGCCCGCGTTGACGTAGCCCGCGGCCCGCGCCAGGTCGGCCGCCGCCGTGCGCAGCTGCGCGTCCTGCTCGGCGTCGAGGGCCGTGGACGCCGACTCCTCGATCACCTTCTGGTTGCGGCGCTGGACGCTGCAGTCCCGCACGCCCAGGGTCCACACGCCACCGTCGGCGTCCGCGACGACCTGGACCTCGACGTGCCGCCCGCCCGCGACCGCGCCCTCGAGGAACACCGTGGCGTCGCCCGCGGTGCGCTCGGCCTCGGCCCCCGCCCGCGTGACGGCCTCGTCGAGCTGCTCGGGCTCGGCCACGAACCGGATCCCGCGTCCTCCCCCGCCCGCGGTCGCCTTGACCATCAGCGGGTAGCCGATCTTCTCGGCCGCCGCGTGCGCGGCCCCGGCGTCCGCGACCGGGCCGCCGCTCCACGGCGCCATCGGCACCCCGACCTCGTCGGCGAGCCGCTTGGACTCGATCTTGTCGCCGAGGCGGCGCATCACCGCCGACGACGGCCCGACGAAGACGATGCCGAGCCGCTCGCACAGCTCGGCGAACTCGGCGCGCTCGGAGACGAAGCCCCACCCGGGCCACACCGCCTCCGCGCGGCACGCGCGCAGCGCCTGCTCGAGCTCGTCGAGATCGAGGTACGGGGACGCCCCGAACGTGGCCTCGTCGGGATCGGCCGGGCCGATCAGCACGGCCTCGTCCGACTCGCGGACGAACATCGCGTGGCGGTCCGAGGCGGTGTGCACCGCGATGGTGCGCAGCGGCGGCCTGCCCTCGGCGTTCCACTCGCGCACCGCGTTGATCAACCGCATGGCCGGCTCGCCCCGGTTGACGATCGCGAGCCGCGAGAAGCCCTGTCCGGCGTGGTCGCTCATCGGGCTCACTCCCCGAACGCCACGCGGACGTCATCGGTGGTCGTGGCGGTCGCCCGCGCGGCGACCGCGGGTCCGTCCCCGGGCGCCACCTCGTCGGCCACGATCGCCGGGTCGATGCGCATCACGGCGTAGCCGCCGACCGCGCCCGCGCCGAACCCCGGGGTGAAGACCCGCGTCGGCCGGCTGATCACGCCGTCACGGACGGCGTCGTGGAGGGCGATCGGGATGCTCGCTGCAGACACGTTGCCCATCTTCTCGATGTTGAAGTAGAGCTGCTCGCTGGTCACTCCGGCCTTTCCCGCCAGGTCGAGGATCATCGTCTTGTTGGCCTGGTGCGGCACGATCAGCTCGACGCTCTCGAGCAGCGTGCGCCCGGCGTCGTCCGGGTCGGGTTCGGCGCCGATCTCCTCGAGCATCTGGGCCAGGTACCGCCGGACCAGCGCCTTGACCTCCGGGCCGTACACCGTGAGGTCGTTGTCGAAAGCGGGGTTCGGCCAGATGATCGAGTTGACCTCGCTGTGCGGTCCGCTCGCGTAGGTCTGGAACACCTCGACGTCGCCGACGGCCCCCGGCGCGGCGGGAGAGATCACCATCGCCGACGCACCGTCGCCGAACATCATCCGCGAGGTCCGGG
>JAVXWR010000529.1:0-3520 GCA_032230725.1 Actinomycetota bacterium | reverse complement strand
CGATCCGCTTGGCGAGCTCGACCTCCTCCTCGGCGTTGAGCAGCGCCACCTTGCCGATCTGCTTGAGGTAGGCGCGGACCGAGTCGGCCGAGGCGGTGAGCTCGGCGTCCTTGCGCGCCTGGCGCAGCGCCTCGGACTCCTCCTCGTCCCAGACGAAGTCGCCGGACTTCTTGTCCTCCTCGGTCGGCTCCTCGGTCTCGACGTCGGCGGCCTCGACGACCTCGGCCCCGAGCGCCTCGACCTCGTCGGTCAGGTCCTCGGCGGCGGGTGCGGCCTCCTCGAGCTCGCCCTCGGGAGCGTCGGGCTCGGCCTCGCCGCCCTCCGCCGGGGTGTCGGCCGAGCCGGCCTTCTTCGCGGGCGCCTTCTTCGCGGTCTTCGCCGGGGCACCGGACTTCGTCGCTGCGCCGCCCTTCGCCGCGCGGCCGCCCGACTTCGTGGCGGTCTTCGCCTGGGCCGGTGCGGGTGCTTCCGCGTCCTCGGTGCCCACCACGGCGAGCCCGGAGGGCTGCTCCGCCGTGGCGGTGGAGGCGCGACGGCGGGAGGCGGAATCTGCGGCTGCCACGTACGACCTTTCGCGACGAACGACTACTGCGGGGCGGACACCGGATCGACGGACGAGGCGCGCGGGCGGTCACGACGAGAGGTGTCGGGAGCGGCTGCGGACCCGGTCCAGGCGGTGCGCCGACCTGGGCTGCGCTCCATTGTAACGACGCCGGGTGACCGCCGCCCGTACCTCACGGGGCCCAGTCGTCGCGCCCCCCGAACGGAGATCTCCGGAGCGGTCCGTACGAGGACGAATCCGCAGGTCAGGGACTCGTGCCCTCGGCCGCGGCCATCGCCGCGCCGACGATGCCGGCCTGGTTCTGCAGCTGCGCGGGCACGACCTCGGTGCGTGCCTCGAGCAGCGGCACCCACTTGTCCGGTTTCTTGCTCACGCCCCCGCCCAGGACGAACAGGTCGGGCCAGATCAGGTCCTCGAGGACCTGCAGGTAGCGCGAGAGCCGCTTGGCCCACTTCGCCCAGCTCAGGTCCTCGCGCTCGCGCGCCGCGGCGGACGCCCGGGTCTCGGCGTCGTGCCCGTCGACCTGCAGGTGCCCGAACTCGGTGGAGGGCAGCAGGACGCCGTCCTGGAAGACCGCGCTGCCGATCCCGGTGCCGATGGTGAGCATGCAGACGACCCCGCCCCGGCCCTGCCCGACGCCGAAGCGCATCTCCGCGAGCCCGGCGGCGTCCGCGTCGTTGAGCACGTGCACGGTCTGCCGTCCCAGCCGCTCCCCGAACAGCGTCACCGCGTCGGTGCCCGGCCAGCTCGGGTCGATGTTGGCCGCGGTGTGCGCCACCCCGTCCTTGACCACCGAGGGCAGCGTGATGCCCACCGGCCCGTCCCAGCCGTGGGCCTCGACGACCGCGGCCACCGTGTCCGCCACCGCCTCGGGCGTGGCCGGGTGGGGCGTCGCGATCCGGACCCGGTCGGCCACCGGCTCACCGGTGCGCGTGTCGACCACGTTGCCCTTGACCCCGGTACCCCCGACGTCGATCCCGAGTCGCCATGCATCGTTCACGTGGGTCCCCTCTCGCACTGACCGGAGATCGTAGTCACCTGTGATCCGATGGGACCCGTGGACGATCAGGATGTCCGGACGCTGGAGAAGGTCTCGGTCGAGGTGGCCCGGCAGGCGGCCGAGCTCGCCCTCGCGGTCCGGGAGCGGGTGGTCGGGCCCGGCTCGGTGGCCGACCTGCCGACGAAGAGCTCGGCCACCGACGTCGTGACCGAGGGCGACCGCGAGTGCGAGACGTTGATTCGGGACCGCCTCGACGCGCTGCGCCCCGGCGACGTGGTACTCGGCGAGGAGGGCGGGGCCGACGCCGAGCCCGAGCCCGGTCAGGTGCGCTGGATCGTCGACCCCATCGACGGCACCGTGAACTACGCCCACGGCCTGCCCTGGTTCGCGGTGTCGATCGGTGCCGAGGTCGACGGCCGCCCGCTCGCCGGCGCCGTCGTCGAGCCGGCGTCGGGGCGGGTGTGGAGCGCCTCGGCCGGGTACGGCGCCTCGCTCGACGGGCGGGCGCTGCGGGCGTCGGCCCTGGAGCGGCCCGGCCTCGCCGTCGTGGCCACCGGTCTCGGCTACGACCCCGAGCGGCGCCGTCGGCAGGCCGGCCTGGTCGCCCGGATCGCCCCCGAGGTGGGCGACATCCGCCGCGCGGGATGCGCCTCGCTCGACCTGTGCTCGGTGGCGGCGGGATGGGTCGACGGCTTCTACGAGCACGGCCTGAACCACTGGGACTGGGCCGCCGCGGCGTTGATCGCGCAGGAGGCGGGCGCGGTGGTGCGCCGCCCGGACGCCACCGATCCCGACGGGCTCGGCGCGGAGGTGGTGTTCGCCGCCGGTCCGGGGGTCGCGGCGGGCCTGGTCGACCTGCTGCGCGCGCAGGGTGCGGCGGAGATCTAGGCCGAGCAGTCCACGTTCCGCAGGGCCGACAGGGCGGACGGCTCGGTGCCGGGCACCGCCCCGCCGGACGAGCTGCTGCGCGTCAGGGCCTTGAGGGCGTCCTGTGCCCCCTGGCTCGGGGTGACGTCGCGGAAGTCGCTGCCGAGCGCGAGGTCGACCGCGGCGCCCTGCCGGCCGTCGTCGACCAGCTCCGCGCACGGCACCACCAGCGAGAGGGTGCGGGCCGCCGAGGCGCCGGCCGGTCCGTAGCGGATCTGCCCGACGCAGGAGAGGTCCTGTGCGGGGTAGAGCGGGTCGTTGTCGGGCTCGCCCGCCTCCGGCATGCCGAGCTCGCCCAGCTCCACCGCGGCGAGCTGCGCGGAACCGCGCTGCCCGGCGCCGTTCAGCACCCGCACCGCGGTGTCCGCGGGGGCGGCGGCGGGGGTGGTGTCGAGGGCGGTGCGGGACTGCACGCTGCCGCCCCCGGCCGCCGGGGGGTTGCACGAGGTCACCGACGTGGCGGTGGAGTTCGCGAAGACGACGATCCAGGTCAGCAGGCTGGCGACGGCGAGGACGAGCACCAGCAGCCCCATGGGGAGCAGGTGACGGCGCCGGTACCCGCCGCCGGTCCGGGACACGGAGGCGGCCACGGGGCACCACCCTAGTGCCGGGCGCGTGCACGACCGTCGGTGCCGCACCGGTGCGGGTCGCGACCGGATCGGGGCCATCGCCCCTCACCGAGTGGACCCGGAGGGCTGCGTGGACAGCCGTGGGCGTCCCATGGGTGGGGTCGGCGCGGGGTGCAGTGGTCCCGCGCCGCGCGAGATCACACCTTCGGAGCAGTGCTTCCGTGAACCGCTGCGGCGATCCGTGGTTTACCCTCGCGCCGCCTCACGGCGTGACAGGTGTCAGCACCCGGCGCCAATGAGACCCGCGTCACTCGACGGTCCCGGCACAAACCGGTGCCGTCCCGCGTTGTGCAGCCGCACGACAACACCGCAATACGAGGGTGGGACACACCATATGGCGACCGACTACGACGCCCCGCGCCGCAACGAGTCCGACGAGATCGGAGAGGACAGCCTCGAGGA
>JAVXWR010000521.1:0-3610 GCA_032230725.1 Actinomycetota bacterium | reverse complement strand
CTGGGTCGCCCTCGAGGCCGTCGAGCGGCTGTTCGCGCCCAACCCGCCCGCGGTCCCGGGCGCGGCGTTGCTGGCCTTCGGAGCCGTCGGCCTGGTCGGCAACCTCGTCTCACTGGCCGTGCTCTCCGGAGGCGACCGGGAGAACCTCAACGTCCGCGGCGCCCTGCTGCACGTGCTCGGCGACGCGCTGGGCTCGCTCGCCGTGATGGCCGCCGCCGGCGTCGTCCTGGTCACCGGGTGGCCCTACGCCGACGTCGTGGCGTCCCTGGTCATCGTGCTCATCCTGGTGCCGCGCACCCTCGCGCTGCTTCGCGCGACCGCCCATGTCCTGCTCGAGGGCGCGCCTCCCGGGGTCGACGTCGAGGAGGTCCGCGCCGCGCTCACCGACGTGCCGGGCGTGCGCGAGGTGCACGACCTGCACGTCTGGGTCATCTCCGACCGGGTCCCGGCGGCCTCGGCGCACCTCGTCGTCGACGACCACGCGACGGCCCACTGCGAGGGCCGCGCTGTCGACGGCAGCGTGCTCGACCGCGCGGCGCACGCGCTGCGCGACCGCTTCGGGCTGGGGCACACGACGCTGCAGATCGAGACGGCCGAGCACGCCGACCACGAGGTCCACTGCGCGCCGCCCCGGGAGGTGCCCTCGCCCCGCGCGTGACCGCCGGCTCAGTCGCCTGGGCGCTCCCGCGGCGGGGGCCGCCACAGCCGCGCCCGTTCCTGATGTCGCTCCCGCCGGTAGCGCGCCGTCCGCGAGCGGACGACGAGGTTCGCCGTCACCCGGACGACCAGGCCCAGCAGCACCAGTGGGGGCACCTGCACCCCGTTGGGCAGCGGCACGGCGAGCATCAGCACGGCGAGCGCGGCCAACAGCGCGCTCGAGGCCACGAGCGGGGACAGCACCGGGTCACGGCGCCACGCCCGGCGCGCAGCGGGTCGCATCAGCGGCGGCACCGCCCGCACGAGCCAGGTGACGACCATGCCCACGACGGCGAGTGCGACGAGGACCGCGACGACGTGTGCGAGCCATCCCGCGCCCGGCGTCGGCGGCAGGCGCCGCGGGGCCAGCGCCACCCCGGCCACCACGGCGGCGAGGAACAGCACGGTGATCACGAAGCCGGCACGCCGTGCCAGGCCGAGCATGGCCAGGGGGACGTTGAACGCCACCACGTCGATCGACGGGTCGATCGCGAGCGCGTCCGCGAACGAGCGCAGCGCCCGGCGGGACCGGCCGAGGGTGAGGTCGACGACGCCGAGGGCGTTGAGGTTCGCGGGATCGTCGGGCTTCAGGCGGACGGCGTACTGCAGGCGGGGGAGTGCGGCCCGGGCGCCCCACCGGCCGTACGCCGAGGCCAGGACCTGCCCCAGCGCGTAGTGGGCGTGGTCGGACTCCGGGGCCAGGGACACCGCGTGCTCGGCGTGGCCGCGGGCCCGGGCGTAGTCGGCGCGGCCCTCCCCGCCGAGGATCTGCGCGAGCAGGATGTGGGCCTGCAGGTGCTGCGGGTCGTGGCGGAGCAGCTCCTCCGCGCACGCGACGGTCTCGGGGAACCGACGCGCGTGGTAGAGCGTGGTCATCCGGGTGGCCAGGTGGGTGGTCGGCGCGACGCCGAGCGCGGCGGCGCGGTCGAGGGCCGCCAGCGACTCCTCGTGGTTCCCGACCCGCTGCTCGAGGATCGCCAGCACCAGGAACGCGGCCCCGTCGTCGGGGTCCTCGGCCATCGCCCGGGCGAGCTCGGGGCGGGCGTGCTCGTACTGCCGGGCGTCGACCAGCAGGGCCGCCCGGCGCCGCGCCTCGGTCACGGTCGGCGTGCCGTGGTCACAGCAGCTTGTGCTTCTTCATGTGCGCCACCAGGTCGTCGTAGGCGCCGTCGGCGTTCGCGTAGAGCGCGACCTGGCGGGCCGTCGTGAACCACGGCCCGGTCGACGGGCGCAGGTCGGCCGCGGCGGCCAGCAGGTCGTCCTGGGTGATCATGCGGGCGGCGCCGGTGGTGACGGAGTCGAGCAGGGCCCGCTCGGTGGCGGCCTCGCAGAGGTGGGCGAGGTCGGCCCCGGAGAATCCTGCGGTGCGCGCGACCAGCGGCTTGAGGCGGACGTTCTCCACGGGCCGGTCGCGCAGGTGGTAGGTCAGGATGGCGTGGCGGGCCGCCTCGTCGGGCGGGATCACGAGCACCGTCCGGTCGAAGCGGCCGGGGCGGCGCAACGCCGGGTCGACGTCCCAGGGCATGTTGCTCGCGGCCAGCACGAACACGCCGTCGTTGTCCGACCCCACCCCGTCGAGCTCGGCGAGCATCTGCGTGACGACCTGGCGCAGCACGCCCCCGACGATCGTCGAGCGCTTCTGGGCGATGCCGTCGAGCTCGTCGAAGAACAGCACGCAGGGCGCGGCGGCCCGGGCGGCGAGGAAGACGTCGTGCATGTTGCGCTCTGAGCTGCCCGCGTACATGTCGAGCACGTCGTGGATCCCGACGGCGAGGAAGCCCGCCCCGAGCTCACCGGCCAGCGCGCGGGCGAAGAACGTCTTGCCGCAGCCGGGAGGGCCGTAGAGCAACAGCCCGCCGCGGAGGCTCTTGCCGTAGAGGTTGCGGAGCGCCTCGTTGCGCAGCGGGGCGAGGAACGCCGCCTCCAGCCGCTTCTTCACCGCGTCCATGCCGCCGACGTCGGCCAGGCGCAGGTCCGGGCGCTCCACCGCGAACCGCCCGGTGCCAGACGGGGGGCCGGCCGGCACCGCCTCGGGCTCCTGACCGATGACGTCGTCGGGCGCGAACCGCGGGCCGACGACGTCCTGGACCTGGTGCTCGGCCGCCGCCCAGTCGAAGCCCACCGGCCGGCCGGCCCTCCCGGCCCGGCGCCCCGGGGCCCGGCCCGGCTGCGGGGCCCGGCCCGGCTGCGGGGCCCGGCCCGGGCGCGGCGAGTGCCCGCGTCATCAGCGTGGCCGCACCCGTGTTCCCCGGCTCCTGCCCGAGGACCGCGGCGACGTGGGTCACCGCCTCCTCGCGCTGCCCGGCGTCGAGGAGCAGCTCGGCGAGGTGCAGGCGCAGCGCGACGTCGCCGGGCGCGGCGGCGACGGCCGACCGCAGGCTGGCGAGCAGGGGGTCGGCACCGCCCGGTCGGGTCACGCCGCCCAGGGTAGGACCCGCGGTTCCGGGGCCGGGAGAGATCTCCGGACGGTCCGTCGCTGCCCCGCCAGGGGACGTGTCGCACCCCTGAACGGATGCGTTAACAAAGCGGTGACCTGACGGCAAACGGCCTCACCCCCCGCTCACGCAGGATGCCTGGTGGTTGCCCCGATCGGGGCGACGGTCCCGGGTCGGGCGTGAGGGGAACACCAGCGTGTCACAGGATGTGGAGCCCGCCGAGGCGCAGTCGGTCCCGCCGAGCGGTGCCAAGAGCAAGGCGAACGAGACTCTCGAGGACTACACCCTCCGCTTCGCGCCACGCAGCTACCGGAGGTGGTCCGTCGGGGTCGTGGCGACCTCCGCCCTCGGCGGCATCGCCTACCTCGCCGACTTCGCGATCGGCGCGAACATCGGCATCTCCTACGGCACGGTGAACGCGCTCTGGGGGATCCTGGTCTTCGCGGTCGTCATCTTCCTGTCGGGCTTCCCGCTGGCCT
>JAVXWR010000469.1:0-5048 GCA_032230725.1 Actinomycetota bacterium | reverse complement strand
GCACGTCGATGGAGAGCTCCTTCAGCTTCGCCTCGTGCGCACGGGCGTGGTGGCCGCAGAAGAGCAGCTCTCCTCCGGAGGGCAGGACGGCGCGAACCTGCGCCGCTGCCCCGCAGCGGTCGCATCGGTCCGAGGCGGTGAGCTCTGGCCGGGTCAGGGTTCCGGGCATCGTCATCTCCCTCCGTTCGGGCACCGGTCCGTGGACCGGTCCCGCAGGCTCCGGCCGAGTGACCGTCGCTCCTCCACTGTGTCAGACCGCGGCGAGTACCGCTCGTGTTCACACGCTGCTTTGTCCAGGGTCACGTACCGCTCATCGCCGAGGAGCGACCGCTGTTATCGGATTCGCCCCGGAACCACACGATGGTGAGTCGATCTTCCGCGACGAGCGGTCCTCCGGCGCCGTTACTCTTCGTGGTCGGCGGGGTGTCCATGTACGTCGGCGCGGCCCTCGCGGTCGGGCTCTTCGGGCAGGCCTCGCCGGCCGGGGTCGCGTGGGTGCGCCTGGCCGGCGCGGCGGTCGTGCTCGGGGTGTGGCGGCTCGTCACGGCGGTGCTCGGACGGCGCAACGACCGCAGGACCGATCAGCGCAGTCGACCTGAGGCCACACGGACGAACCGGAGCGGCTGGACTCTCCGGCGGGTGGTGCTCGCGGGGATGTTCGGCGTGGTCACCGGCGCGATGAACATCGTCTTCTACGAGGCGATCGCGCGGCTGCCGCTCGGAACGGTGGTGGCGATCGAGTTCTCCGGGCCGGTCCTCGTCGCGGCGCTCGGCTCGCGGAGCCGCCGGGACCGGCTGGCACTGGGCCTCGTCGTCGTCGGGGTGGCGCTGATCGCGGACGTCCGGCTCGAGGGCTCGATGCTCGGGGTGCTGTTCGCGCTCGCGGCGGCGCTGGCCTGGGCCGGCTACATCGTGCTCGGCACCCGGGTGTCGCGGGCGTCCGGGACGGCGGGGGAGGGCATCGACGGGCTCGCGATCGGGTTCGGGGTGGCGACGGTGCTGTTCTCGCCGCTCGCGCTGACCGTCGGGCGGATCGCGGCGTCGCCCGTGCTGCTGGGCTCGGCGCTCGCGCTCGGGGTCCTCTCGTCGGTGGTGCCCTACGTGCTCGACCAGATCGTGCTCCGGCGGCTCGGCCGGGCCCGCTTCGCGCTGCTGCTCGCCCTGTTGCCGCTCACGGCGACGGTGGTCGGGCTCGTCGGGCTCGCCCAGATCCCCGCGCCGGTCGAGGCGGTGGGGATCGCTGCGGTCGTCGGCGGGGTGGCGCTGCGGCGGGAGCAGCCCGAGCCCGATTCCGAGCGAAGGGCCCCATCGCTCGACTAGATCGGCCAGGGCGCCCACGGCCGGAATCGGGCCGGGCCGTCGACGGGCGCCCCTCGGCGGATAGATCGACCGAGGGGCCCTTCGCTCTGATCGGGGCCGTCCGCTGGCTAGCCTGGGCGCTCGATCGACGAGAGGTGGGGGACCGTGACCGCAGTGGAGGACGCGCGCGAACGCGGCCGGGAGCTCGCCGCGGCCCTCGCCGCCGACGGGGTGGCCGGCGTGATCATCGCGTGGGCGGACAACAACGGCATCCCACGCTCACGCACCGTCCCGGTCGCGGAGCTGCCACAGGTCGCCACCACGGGGGTCGGCGTCACCACGCTGTTCGCGGTCTTTGACACCAACGACGCCATCACCTTCGCCGCGCCGGGCCTGCAGACCCCGTCGGGCGACCTCCGGCTCGTCCCGCAGCTCGACCGCATCACCCGCCTCGCCGGCCAGCCCGCGTTCGCGTGGGCCCCCGGCCGGCAGATCACCGCCGACGGCGGGCTGTGGGCGTTCGACCAGCGCTCGGTGCTCGAGCGCACCGTCGCCCGGCTCGACGAGGCCGGGTACTCGGCGCTGGTCGGCTACGAGATGGAGTTCGGGGTCTTCGAGCCGCCGCAGGACGGCGACGACGACGCGCTCGTCCCGGCCCACCCGGGCCCGGCCTACAGCCCGCACGCGCTGCTGCCGATCGACGACTTCGTCGCCGCGGTGATGCGCGACGCCGACGCCAACGGCCTGCGCCTCGGGCAGGTCCACGCCGAGTACGGCCCTGCGCAGCTGGAGCTCTCCCTCGCCGCGACGGACCCGGTCACCGCCGCCGACCAGCAGCTGCTGGCCCGCCAGACGGTGCTCGCGGCCGCCGAGGCGCACGGGCTGCGGGTGTCGTTCGCCCCGCTGCCGACCCTCGCCGGTGCGGGCAACGGCTGGCACGTGCACACCTCGCTGTGGCGCGGCGGGGAGAACCTGCTCGCCGGCACCGCGGAGGGCCCGCGCGGGACGGCGGGCAGCGCCTACATCGCCGGCCTGCTGCGCGACCTGCCCGCCGTCGCCGCCGTGACGGCCCCCTCGCTCGGCTCGCTCGCCCGCCTCCGGCCCGGCTTCTTCGCCGGGGCCTACGCCTTCTGGGGCGTGGAGAACCGCGAGGCCCCGCTGCGCTACGTCCCCGGCTCGGCGCTCCTCGGCGAGGATCACGCCAACCTCGAGCTCAAGGTCTCCGACGCCTCGGCGAACCCCTACCTGGCGCTCGCCGCCGTGCTGTCCGCCGGGGTCGCGGGGGTGGCGGAGAACCTCGCCCCGCCCGCCCCGATCGGCGAGGACCCGGGCACCTGGAAGAAGAAGGAGCGTGCGGCTGCCGGGATCGCGAAGCTCCCGACGACGCCGGCCGAGCAGGAGGAGGCCCTCGTCGGGAACGCGCGCATCACCGCCGCGCTCGGCGAGGAGACCCTCGGCGCCTTCCTCGCCGTGCGGCGCGCGGACGCGGCGTGGGGCCAGGAGAAGGAGACCGAGGAGGTCCTCGCGGCCTGGCGGTGGCGCTATTAGGAGCGCGTGAGGGCGGCCAGCTCGTCGTCGCTGAGCTGCAGCCGCAGCGTCGGGAGGATCTCGCGCAGCTGGTGCAGCGTGCGGGCGCTCGCGATGGGCGCGGCCACCGTCCGCTGCGCCGAGAGCCACGCCAGCGAGACCGCGGCGACCGGTACGTCGTGGGCCGCGGCGATCTCGTCGAGCACCCCGAGCACCGCCTCCCCGCGGTCGTCGAGGTAGCTCCGCGCGCCCTCGGCGCGGGCGCTCGCCATCGTGCCGTCGGCCGCACCGGTGTCGACCTCGCCGCCCCCGGGCCGGTACTTGCCCGTCAGGAAGCCCTTGGCCAGCCCGAAGTAGGGGTAGCAGACGAGGCCCTCACGCTCGACGACGGGCGCCTGCTCGGCCTCGTACGCGCGCTCCACGAGGTTGTAGTGGGGCTGCACGGCCGCGAACCGGGCGAGGTCGTGCTTCTCGGAGAGCTCCAGCGCGCCGGCGAGCCGGTCCGCCTCGAAGTTCGACGCCCCGAGCGCGCGGACCTTGCCGGCCCGGACGAGCTCGTCGAACGCCGCGAGGTAGTCCTCCTGCGGGGTGTCGAAGTCGTCGCGGTGGGCGTAGTAGAGGTCGATGTGGTCGGTCTGCAGACGGCGCAGCGAGTCGTCGCACGCCGCCCGGATGTTGTCCGGGCCCAGGCCCCTGCGCTCGGGCCACGACCCGACCTTGGTGGCGACGACGACGTCGTCGCGCCGGCCCCGCCGCGCCAGCCAGCGCCCGATCACCGTCTCCGACTCGCCGCCCGAGAGCCCCTCCGCCCGGGCCATGTAGCTGTCCGCGGTGTCGATCATGCGCCCGCCCGCATCGACGAAGGCGTCGAGCAGGTCGAACGAGGTCGCTTCGTCGGCGGTCCAGCCGAAGACGTTGCCGCCGAGGCAGAGGCCGGTCGGGAGATCGGGGGAGGTCATGGATCCTGGCTACCCCACCGGCGGCGGGCAGACCCTGCACCCGGCCTGCGGATCTTGGTCGGCGCGGCGTCGTCGTGGCAGCGTCCGCCGCGGGATCGGCCCGGGGCGAGGAGGCGGCGTGGAGACCGATGTCGAGGAGCTGCTCGCGGACATGGCGGCGCTCGGTGAGGAGCCGACGCTGCTGGTCGCCTGCGGGTTCGACGGCGCCCTGTCGCCCGACGGCGACGACCGTGCCGTCCAGCAGTCGTCCGAGGCGCTGAACGTGCTCCTGGCGCTGCCGGGCACGACGGTGGCCGTCGTCTCGCGCCGCCCGCCCGACGAGGTCGCCGAGCTGATGTTCCTCTCCGGGTCCAAGGGCGGCCTGCGCCACTGCGGCCCGGGGGACCTCGCCGACCTGCGTCGCGCCGTCGGCGGGGTCGCGCTGGTGATCGACACCGACCCGGACTCACTGGCGGGACTCGGTCCCGACGACGTCGGCGTGCTCGTCGACGACGACGAGGACCCCGAGGACGACGGCCTGCGCCGGGTCGCCGACGCCGACGAGGTCGTGGAGGTCCTCGAGGAGCTCGTGACCCTCCGGAGGCACTGAGTCTCCCCGGCTTCGCCGCCCCGGTGGTCAGCCCCGCAGTGCCGCCAGGACCGCGGCGTGCACCCTCGGGCGGGCGATGAGCAGGTCGGGGGAGTAGGGGTCGTCCCGGCCGTAGGGCACCTCGGAGCCGTCGATGCGCGTCGCGCGGAGCCCGGCCGCCATCGCGACCGCCATCGGCGCGGCGTTGTCCCACTCGTACTGCCCGCCGGAGTGCAGGTAGACATCGGCCTCCCCGCGCAGGACGGCGAGCATCTTCACCCCGGCCGCAGACCGCTTCACCAGCCGCACGTCGAAGGCCCGCTCGACGGTGCGCAGCTCGACGGGCGGCCGCGAGCGGCTCACCGTCACGGCCAGCGAGCGGTCGGCGGGGAGCGGGGCGTCGGGCACGGGCCCGACGGTGGCCGAGTCGACCAGCGCGTCCATCCCCGGCACCGCCACGGCGCCCGCGGCCAGCCGGCCGTCGACGACCAGCGCGACGTGCACGCCCCACTCCTGCGTCCCGCGCCCGAACCCACTGGAGCCGTCCAGCGGGTCGACGATCCACAGCCGGTGCGCCCCGCGCCAGCCGCGGGGATCGAGCGTGCCCTCCTCGGAGAGCACGGCGTCGTCGGGGCGGCGGCGGGCGAGCTCGCGGACGAGGAAGTCGTGCGCGTCGGCGTCGCCCGTGTACTCAC
>JAVXWR010000413.1:0-4278 GCA_032230725.1 Actinomycetota bacterium | reverse complement strand
GACGTCCACGGGTCAGACTCCTCGGCGGGATCGCGCAGGGGGATCACCGGGGTCCGGGGCAACACCGTTCGTGCCCTCGACGCTACGCCGGGCCACCCCGACACGGGGACCGGTGCGCCAGCCGGTCGCGTTCCTCGCGACCGGTCACTCCTGCGGTCCGTACCCCGCGTTGCCGAGCATGCGACGCAGGTCCACGACCTGCTGGGTGTCGATGTCCTTGTGGCGGGGCTTCTCCAGGGTCTCGGTCTCGGACCCGACGGTGACCAGGAACCGCCCGCCGGGTCGGGCTTCCACCGTTCCGACGACCTCGAGCAGGGAGAGGACGGCCGGCCACTCGATGTTGTGCCCCGCCGGGTGCTGAAAAATCTTGTCCAGGGTCCCGCGGTGGTGGTTGTTGAGGTGCGGGGGAGCCGGGCTCGACGTCATCGATGTCTCCAGGGGATCGGAGGGGAGTGGAGGCGCACGACCCCTCTCGGGTCGGCGCCATCGGGTCAGGCCGGTGGCACCGGGGGCACCTGCGGGGTGGTCGGGCCCTCGCGCCGGTACGGCCCGGTCCCGGCGGGCCGCGGCTCCGTGGCGAGCCAGCGCGCGGTGCCGGCCGGGTCCCGGCGCTCGAACTCGTCCAGGCAGCGTCGGCGCAGGTCGAGCAGTGCATCGAGCTCGGCCTCGTCCGCCACCTCACGGAGGTGGTGATAGCTGCGCTGCCACGTCGCGCGGAGCGCCGCCGTCCCACAGGTGGACAGTGTGGCCCCGTGCTGCGGCGGTGTCGTGGCGGTGGGCCTCCGGTCCGTGGCGGTCGCGGCCGGCGCGGACCGGGCCACCGTTCGGGCACGGATCCAGGCCGCGGCAGGCCGGACCCTCGACCACGAGCGGGCGATCACCACCAACGCGGCGAACAGCAGCACGGGGCCGGTGGCGTCGCCCAGGAGAACGGCCGTCCCGCTGACGGCCAGGGCCACGAGAGCGACGACAGCGCCGAGACGCCAGGCGCGTGCGCGCGCAGTGGCCTGCGCCGCGGGCGGCGGCGCGGTGGGTCCCAGGGCGACGACGTACGCGACGATCCCGGCGAGGGCCCCGAGGACGACGGCGGGAATCACCATCCGGGGGGCACCCATCAGAGCCGCGCCGGCGAGCGCCACAAGGGTCACCACCACGAGAGCCTGGATGATGCGACGAAGGATCGTGGCCACGGTGATGTCTCCCTGAGCGCTCAGCACGGGATATCGGCCGTGCGGTCGGACTGTCGTTCCTGGACGGGCACGAACAGCACGGCGCGCCTCAGGCTGCCTCGGGGCTGGTCGCGACCGGGGAGGAGCGGGGATCGGGCGCCACGCGCGTCACGGGCAGTGGCCGCCGGAGGTGGCCGCCTTCGTTCTCCCACACCAGTTCGGAGGGTGACGGCGTCATATCTGCTCCCTGTGCGCAACACGGTCGGGCGACCGCCAGCACCGGGGTCCTGGGTACGACGTGGTGCTCACCGTACGCCCAGGTCGACCTCTCGGCGGGGTCCGGCACCGAGCACCTTGCCGACTCCGGTGGCGATCTCGATGGCCTCCCGGGAGCGGATCACCAGGGTGCGGACGGCGGCGCCGGCCAGGCTGATCTCGGTGTCGGGCCGGGCGGGGCCGGTCCCGACGGCGGCGTTCAGCCGGGCGTCGACGATGACCCCGAGGTGGCCCAGCCGCTCGACCGCGCGTGCGCGGACCTCGGTGGCGTTCTCCCCGACCCCCCCGGTGAACACGAGCACGTCCAGCCCACCCAGGGCCGCCGTCATCGCGGCGATCCCGCCCGCGAGGGAGCGCAGGTACACGTCCAGGGCGAGCCCGGAGTCGGGGTCCGCCGACCGGGCCCGGAGGACCACCTCGCCCATGTCGGCCGTGCCGGCCAGGGCGAGCAGGCCGGACTCGTGTTCGAGGGCATGCGCGATCTCACCGGGCGTGAGGTCCTCGTACTGCTCGAGCCAGGTGAGCAGGCCGGGATCGACCGCCCCGCTGCGGGTGGCCATCACCAGCCCGTCGAGCGGGGTGAAACCCATGGTCGTGTCCACGCTCGCGCCGTCGAGCACCGCGGCCAGGGAGGCCCCGGCTCCGAGGTGGCAGGTCACGACCCGGCGAGCCCCCGGCGCGATCTCCCCGGCCCGGCGCGCGGCCCAGGCGTGGGACAGGCCGTGGAAGCCGTAGCGGCGCACGCCCCACCGCTCCCGCCAGCGGCGCGGCAACGCGTAGGTGCGTGCCGCCGGCGGCAGGGTGGCGTGGAACGCCGTGTCGAAGCACGCCACGTGCGGGACGCCGGGCAGCAGGGCCCGGGCCGCGTCGAGCCCCCGCAACGAGAGGGGCTGGTGCAGGGGTGCGAGCTCGACGAGGTCACGCAGGCGGCGTTCGACGTCGGCGTCGACGACCACCGGATCGACGAGGTCCGGGCCACCGTGCACGATCCGATGTCCCACCGCGTCCACCTCGGGTGGGACCTCGGGCAGCGCGTCCCAGGAGCGCACCACCGTGCCGTCGACGACCAGGTCGACCTTCATCGAGCTCGAGCCGGCGTTGACGACCAGGACCCGCACGTCAGGCCGGCCAGGTCCAGTCGGCGATCTCCGGCGGGTCCTCACCGTGCTCGCGGGTGTAGGCCCGGGCCCGGCCGCGGGCGTCGACCATCTCCTGGCGCAGGTGCGCTGCCCGTCCGCGCAGCGACGGCACGCGGTCGATGACGTCGATGACCAGGTGGAACCGGTCCAGGTCGTTCATCATCACCAGGTCGAACGGCGTCGTCGTGGTGCCCTCCTCCTGATACCCGCGGACGTGGATGTTGTCGTGGTTGGCCCGTCGATAGGTCAGTCGATGGATCAGCGACGGGTACCCGTGGTAGGCGAACACGACGGGACGATCGGCGGTGAACAGGGCATCGAACTGTGCGTCGGGCAGCCCGTGCGGGTGCTCGGTGTCGGGCTCGAGGCGCATCAGGTCGACGACGTTGACGACTCGGACCCGCAGCGAGGGCAGCCGGTCGCGCAGGATCGCGGTCGCGGCCAGGGACTCCAGTGTCGGGACGTCGCCGGCGCAGGCCATCACCACGTCGGGCAGATCGCCGGAGTCGTTGCTGGCCCAGTCCCAGATCCCCAGGCCACGCGCGCAGTGCAGGACGGCCTCGTCGATGGAGAGGTACTGCAGGGCTGGTTGTTTGCCCGCCACGACGACGTTGACGTAGTCGCGGCTGCGCAGGCAGTGGTCGAGGGTGGAGAGCAGCGTGTTGGCGTCGGGGGGCAGGTAGATCCGGGCGACGTCCGCCTTCTTGTTGACCACGTGGTCGATGAAGCCGGGGTCCTGGTGGGAGAAGCCGTTGTTGTCCTGGCGCCACACATGGCTGGACAGCAGGTAGTTCAACGAGGCGATCGGGCGGCGCCACGGGATGTCGCGGCTGACCTTCAGCCACTTCGCGTGCTGGTTGAGCATCGAGTCCACGATGTGGACGAACGCCTCGTAGCAGTTGAACAGCCCGTGCCGCCCGGTGAGCAGGTACCCCTCCAACCAGCCCTGGCACAGGTGCTCCGAGAGGACCTCCATGACCCGTCCGTCGGGGGCGAGGTGATCATCGCCGGGCACCGTGTCGGCGTCCCAGGCCCGGTCGGTGGCCTCGAACAACGCGCTCAGCCGGTTGGACGCGGTCTCGTCGGGGCCCATCACCCGGAACGTGCGCGGGTTCGCCCGGACCACGTCGCGCAGGAACTCCCCGGCCGTGCGGGTGGCCTCGCCGACCGTGGAGCCGGGTTCCCCGATCTCCACGCCGTAGTCGCGGAAGCCGGGGAGTCGCAGATCCTCCAGCAGCGCTCCGCCGTTGGCGTGCGGGCTCGCGCTCATCCGTCGGGAGCCGCTGGGCGCGAGCCCGGCGAGGTCCGAGCGCAGTGCGCCGTCGGCGGTGAACAGCTCCTCGGGGTGGTAGCTGCGCATCCATTCCTCGAGCTGGGCGAGGTGCTCGGGGTTCGAACGGACCTGCGCGAGCGGCACCTGGTGGGCGCGCCAGGTGCCCTCGACCGGCAATCCGTCCACCACGGCGGGCCCCGTCCAGCCCTTCGGGGTCCGCAGCACGATCATCGGCCAGGCCGGGCGCCCGACCTGCTGCCCCGCCCGAGCCCGCGCGCGGATGGCCGCGATGTCGTCGAGCGCGTCGTCCATCGCGCTCGCGAGCTCCTGGTGCACCCGATGTGGTTCGTGACCGGTCACCAAGATGGGGCGGTGCCCGTACCCTCGCAGCAGCTCCAGCAGCTCGGCTTCCGGGATCCTG
>JAVXWR010000410.1:0-2761 GCA_032230725.1 Actinomycetota bacterium | reverse complement strand
GCTGCAGCTGGCGCAGGTCGGCCATGATGGCCTCCTCCGCGCCGGGGTACTGCACCTTGACCGCGACCTCGCGCCCGTCGCCCCAGACCGCGCGATGGACCTGGCCGATGCTCGCCGACGCCGCCGGGGTGTCGTCGAACTCGCGGAACCGGTCGCGCCAGCCGCGCCCGAACTGCTCGGCGAGCACCCGGTGGGTCCGGGCGGCCGGCATCGGCGGCGCCGCGGTCTGCAGCCGCGTCAGGGCCTCCCGATAGGGCTCGGCCAGCTCGTCGGGGACGGCGGCCTCGAAGACCGAGAGCGCCTGCCCGAACTTCATGGCGCCGCCCTTGAGCTCGCCGAGCACGGCGAAGAGCTGCTCGGCCCCCCGCCGCGCGACGTCGGCAGAGATCTCGCCCGCATCACCGCCCGCCAGGCGCCGACCCCATCCGGCCGCCGTACGCGACGCGAATCCCAGGGGGAGCGAGGCCAGGCGCGCGGAGCGCTGGACCGTTCGGCGTGGGATGTCATCGGATGACACGCGTCCGATTGTCCCCCGCGTGCCCCGGGACGGCGCGCCCAGGGCGCACGCCCTCCGGGTGGGGTGCGCAAGCACACCCCGGGTGTGTGACGCGGGTGAGCCGGGTGAGTGTGCCGCCCGCGAGGTCGAGCTCCAGAGCCCCGTCGCGGAGGGTGTCCGCCCCCGCGAGGTGGGCGAGGACGTGCTCGACGGCGAGCGCGGCGACCGCGCCCGCCGTCGGGATCCCCACCGGGAGCGCCCGGCCCGCGAGCTGG
The DNA here is from genome assembly GCA_032230725.1 of Actinomycetota bacterium. GTDB lineage: Bacteria > Actinomycetota > Actinomycetes > Mycobacteriales > Pseudonocardiaceae > Actinomycetospora. Next base: position 1,990 of record JAVXWR010000410.1, on the reverse strand, counting down.
GCCGCCAGCCGCGGCCACGCCGGGTCGGCCGCCGCGCGCCCGTGGTCCGCGCAGCGCAGGCAGGGCCCGCGCCCGGGGAGGACGAGCGGCCCGACGACGCCGGACCCGCCGTGCGCGGTGACCGCGAGATGGGGCTGGTGGCGGGCGAGCAGGCGCGCGGAGAGCACCGGGTCGGCCGCCTCGGCGCCGACGAGCACCGCGAGGTCGGGCCGCCGCCGCGTGGGTTCGGAGACGACGACGGCCGGTGCCGCCCGGGCGACCGCCTCTGCCGCGGCCGCCACGGCGGACCGCCCGACGTCGGGTGCGCGCAGTCCCGTCCCGAGGTCGGCGGTCGCCACGTTCCCGCGCGCCCGGACCGCGACCCGACCCACGCCCGCGCTCGCCAGCGCCACCGCGACCGCCGTCCCGAGCCGCCCGGCGCCGTGGACGCGCACGTAGGCGGCGCCGGGTGCGGGGCGGGGCGGGGGGAGCAGCCCGGCGTCGGCCAGGGCCGCGACGACGGCGGCGACCTCGCCGGGCGCGCCGCCCCGGGCGAGCGCCTCGGCGACGGCGCGCGCGGGCGGCGCGCTCGCCCCGAGGTCGCGCACGAGGGCGGCGAGCGGGGGCGTCAGGTCGGCGAGGGTGACCGCGGAGGCGGGGTCGGTCCCGACCTGGGCGGTGGCGGGGTCGCGCCAGAGCAGCACCGGGCGGTCGTCGGGGTGGCGGGGGAGCGGGATCGGTCGCACGGGGGTTGGACGCACGTGCGGGCCGGTCGGCTCCCTCGCCTAGCGTGGCCGACCGTGGGTGAGTCCGAGGCGCAGCGGCCCGAGGTGGTGGTGCGCCGCAGTGCTCGCCGGCGACGCACGGTCGACGCCCGGCGGGAGGGCGACACGGTGATCGTCTCGGTGCCGGCCTCCATGAGCCGGGCCCAGGAGAAGCACTGGGTCGAGGAGATGCTGCGCCGCCTGGAGCGCTCGGCGGAGCGTCGCCGGCCGGGCCGCACCTCCGGCGACGACGACCTGGCGGCACGGGCCGACCGCCTGGCCCGCGAGCACCTCGACGCGGCGGCCCCGGACGGCCGGTGGCCACGCCCGGCGTCGGTGCGCTGGACCCGGCCGATGCGGACGCGGTGGGCCTCCTGCACGCCCGTCGACGGCACGATCCGGGTCAGCGAGCGCCTCCGCGAGGTCCCCGGGTGGGTCCTCGACCACGTGCTGGTGCACGAACTGGCCCACCTGCGCGAGGCCGGTCACGGCCCGGCCTTCCGGGCGATCGAGACCCGGTACCCGCGCAGCGAGCGGGCGATCGGCTACCTCGAAGGCCTGTCCGCTGGCGCCGGGCTCGAGATCGGCGGCGAGGCGGACGGGGAGGACGCCGGCGACTGAGCGCCTGCTCCGCGAGGGGCACGTCACGCAGCTTCTCGGGCTGGCAGAGGTGCGTGGTGTGCTGTTGATCAGGGGTCGGGTGGTGGGGCCGGCGTCGGGTCGCGCGCCGGCCGGTTGCGAGGGGCACGTCAGGCAGGTTCTCGGCCGCCGGAGCTGCGTGGTGTGCTGTTGATCAAGCCTGGAGGGACGGGTCCCGACGTCAGGCCTTCGGCCCGTCGGGCACCGACTCGTCCTCCGGAGCCGGACCGCCCTCGGACCCCTCCCCGGGCGCCGACGTCCCGGACTCCTTCTCGGCGCGCATCTCCTGCTCGAGGCGCGCGATCGGGTCGTCGAGGTCGCTGAAGGACGTGCTCGCCTCCCCCTCGTGGATCGCGGAGCGCCCGCGGACGAAGGCGGCCGGGTCGTCGAGGTCCTCCGCGGTCGGCAGCAGGTCCGGGTGCGCCCAGACCGCGTCGCGCCCGTCGACGTCGCGCCCCTCGCCCAGGAGGCGCCAGAGCTCGGCGGCATCGCGCAGCCGGCGGGGGCGCAGCTCGAGGCCGACGAGGGTCGCGAAGGTCTGTTCGGCGGGGCCGCCCGAGGCGCGGCGGCGCCGCATGCTCTCGCGCAGCGCGCCCGCGCCGGGGAGC
>JAVXWR010000348.1:0-5029 GCA_032230725.1 Actinomycetota bacterium | reverse complement strand
GTCCCGGTCAACGCCGCGGGCGTGCAGGTGCCGGTCCAGGACCTCGGTCTCGGGCTGCCGCTGCTCTCCACGGCCGGGGCCGGCAACTCGGGCACCAACGCCAAGGGCTGCTCGAACGGGATCGCCGCGCGCAACTGAGTGCGGTTCCGACCCGTAGCCGTACCGACCGAGGGGCACCTTCGCTCGAGTAGATCGAGCGAAGGTGCCCCTCGCTCACATCAGGACGCCGGCGCGGGCACGCGGTCCAGGAAGCCCAGCACGCTGGTGACGCGGCCGTCCTCGTCCAGCGTCACCACGTCGGACCCGGCGACCGGCGCCGGACCCTCGGCCGGCCCCAGCTCCCACGAGAACCGGGCCAGGCGGTGGTGGCCGTCGACGTCGCCGGCGAGCCGGAACGTGAACCCGGGGAACTGGTCCTGCACGCCGGCGATCAGGGCCGCGATCCGGTCGCGACCCCGCACCTCGGCGAGCGGGTCGACGTAGCTGCCGTCGGCCGTCCACAGCGCCGCGACACGCTCCTGACGGGCCGCCGGGTCGGTCTCGTTCCAGGCCGCGAGGTAGCGCTGCGCGACATCGGTGAACTCGGACATGGTGTCCTCCTCGTGATCGGGTCGATCGGTGTGGGAGACCACGCTGCGGCGCCGCGGGTAGCCGCGTCGATGACCTCCGAGGTCATGGCCCGCGACGAAGGGCCGCCCTACCGTCGGCCGGTATGACCTCCACGGTGGCGTCGCCCGGCGAGCTGCTGCGGGGCTGGCGGACCCGTCGGCGCCGCAGCCAGATGGACCTCGCGCTCGATGTCGGGGTGTCCACCCGGCACCTCAGCTTCGTCGAGACCGGCCGGTCGCGGGCCAGCCGCGAACTGCTGCTCGACCTCGCCGACCACCTCGACCTGCCCCTGCGCGAGCGGAACGCGCTGCTCCTGTCCGCGGGGTTCGCGCCGATCTACGGCGAGTCACGGCTCGACTCGGCGGGCCTCGACGCCGTCCGTGAAGCCCTCGGCCACCTCCTGGCCGGTCACGAACCGTTCCCGGCTCTGGTGATCGACCGGTGCGGCGACGTCGTGATGAGCAACCGCGCCGTCGCGCCGCTGCTCGGGATGCTCGACCCCGCGTGGTCGGCGCCGCCGGTGAACGTCTACCGGCTGAGCCTGCACCCCGAGGCCCTCGCTCCCCACATCCGCAACCTCGACCAGTGGGCGGGTCACCTGGTCCACCGCCTCGAGCGCCTCGCCGACCTCACCGGGGACCCGCGGCTCACCTCCCTGCTCGCCGAGGCCCGGGGCTACGCCGGCGCCGCGGCCACGACCGTCCGCTCCGAGCACGTCGTCCTCCCGCTGCACCTCGCCCACCCCGACGGCGACCTGCGCCTCTACTCGACGATCACCCACTTCGGCGCCGCCTGGGACGTCACGCTCGACGAGCTGTCCATCGAGACCTTCGTGCCCGCCGACGCGCCGACCCGCGACCTGCTCGACACCTGGATGCGGGCCGGTCACGCGCGGGAGTAGGCCGTGTACGGGCCCCGCCCGGAGGACTAGCGTCCGACGGGCCACGCTGCTCGTCCCCCAGGGGGTGTTCGATGGTGGGCGGGCCACCGCGCGACGACACGACGCCGGGTGCGCGCGCCGGGGCCTCGCTGCTGTGCCCGGAGCTGGTCGGCCGGGCGGCCGAGGCGGCCGCGCTGGGCGACCGGCTGACGGGCGCCGCGCGGGGCTCCGGCGGCGTGGTCGTCCTCGTCGGGGAGGCCGGGACCGGTAAGTCCCGGCTCGTCGCGGAGGTCACGACGGCGGCGCGCGCAGCCGGCTCGCCCGTGCTGTGCGGCCGGGCCGTGCCGGGCGCTCAACCCGTCGCGTACCGCCCGCTCGCCGAGGCGCTGCTCGCCGCTGACCGGTCGGCGCCGGTCCTCGACGCGCCGGAGCTCGCGGGCTTCCGTGGCCACCTCGGGCGGATCGTGCCGGCCTGGCGGGACCGCTCCGGGCCGAGCGCCGACGACTCCCCCGTGCTGCTCGGCGAGGGCACGGCCCGCCTGCTCGGCCTGCTCGGGCGCGGCCACGGCTGCGTCCTCGTCCTGGAGGACCTGCACTGGGCCGACCCCGAGACCCTCGACGCCGTCGACCACCTGGCCGACGCCCTCGCGGACGCCCCGGTGCTGTGCCTGTGCACGACCCGTCCCGAAGGAGCGGCGGCCGAGCTCGCGGAGCGGCTGCGGCAGCGCGACCCCCGCGCCACCGTCCCGGTCACGCCGCTCTCGCCCGCCGGCGTGGACGCGATGACGGCCGCCTGCCTGCGGACCGCGGTGGTGCCGCCCGAGCTGCGGGCGTTCCTGCGCACCCACAGCGAGGGCCTCCCGTTCCTCGTCGAGGAACTGCTCGCCGGGCTCGTGGCCTCGGGCGCCCTGCGCCACGCCGACGGGCACTGGGGCGGTCACGGCGAGCTGGTCCCGACGGTGCCCGCGAGCCTGCGGGAGTCGATCCGCCGCCGCCTGGGCGCGCTCGACCGGACCGCCCGACGGGTGCTCGACGCGGCCGCCCTGCTGGGCCGGCGCTTCGACTGGCAGCTCCTGCCGGGCATCGCCGAGGTGGACGGCCGCGACGTCGTGGAGGCGCTGCGGGCCGCGGTGGCCGAGGCCCTCGTCGTCGTCGAGGGGGACGAGTTCTCGTTCCGGCACGCCCTGACCCGCGAGGCCGTGCTCGCCGACATCCTCCCGCCCGACCGCCGCCACCTCGCGCAGCGCGCCTGGCCCGCGATCGAGCGGGCGCACCCCGAGCTCCCCGGCGCGCTGTGCGAGCTGGCGGCCGAGCTGGCCGAGGCGGCCGGGGCGCCCGAGGCGGCGGCGGACCGGCTGGTCGAGAGCGCGCGCCGGGCCCTGGGCGGCGGGGCGCTCATCACCGCCGAGGCCACCGCGCGCCGCGCCCGGCGGATCGCCCCGCCGCACGGTCCCGCCGCCGTCGCCGTCGAGGAGCTGCTGGTCCGGATCCTGGTGGCGGCGGGCAAGCCCGGGGACGCGCTCGCCGTCGGGGGCGGGCTCGCGGGCCGCCTCGCCGACGAGCCCGTCCGCCGTGCCGACCTGCTCGTCGTGCTCGCCCGGGCCGCGCTCGCCGCGGGCGACGTCGCCGTCGCGGGCCGGCACGTCGCCTCGGCGCGGTCGGCGCCACGCCCGACCGCCGAGGACGCCGGTCCCGACGACGCCGGTCCCGACGCGGCCCTGGGCGCACGGATCGACGCCGTCGCCGCCCACGTCGCGCTCGAGGAGGACCGCATCGAGGAGGCCGACGCGCTGGCCGGGGCCGCGGTGTCGGCGGCCGCGGCCACCGGACAGCCCGCCGTCGAGTGCGAGGCCCTGGAGGTGCTCGGCCGGACCGCGGCCACCCGCGGCGCGGCGGACGCGGTGCCCTGGCTGGCGCGGGCCTCCGACGTGGCCGAGCGGCACGGCCTCGCCGACCGCCACCTGCGGGCCCGCCAGGAGCTCGCGCTCGTGGCGTGGGGCCGGGGCGACCCGGGCGCGCTCCGGGAGACCCGCGACCTCGCCGAGCGCTACGGCGCGCTCACCACGGTCGCGGTGATGGACCTCAGCCTCGCCGACGTCGCGCTCTCGAACTTCGACACCGGGAGCTGCCTGGCGGCCGCGCGGGCGTGCCTGGACGCGAGCCGCCGCTACGGCCTGGCCACCGAGCCGGTCGCCGCCCTGTGGCTCGCCGGCGCGCACGCCCTGGCCGACGACGCGGAGGCCATGCGCGCCGCGATCGACCTGGCGCTGGCCCGGGACGCCGACGACCCGCGCATCCTCGGTGACCTCCACGGGCGTGTCCTCGCGACCCACGCCGTCGTCGCCGACGAGCTGGACACCCTGCCGGGCCTGCTCGACACGATGATGGAGCACGTCCGCGTCGCCCCGCCGATGAAGTCGATCTACCCCGGGCGCGCCCTCTGGGCGACGGTGCACGCCATCCACGACGACGACCTCGGCGTGGCGGCCCGGGCCGAGTTCGCCGAGGCGACGGCGGCGATCCGGCTGCCGGTGTTCACCGGGACGCTGACGATCGTCGACGCCGTCGCGCACGGCAGGCGCGGGGACGCCGAGTCCGCCACCGCCCTGATGGCCACCGCCCACGCGGCCCTGCGCAGCGCGCCGCTGGGCACCGGTCTCGTCCACGCCCAACAGGTCCTGGTCGCCCGGGCCGCGATCCGCGACGGTTGGGGGGACCCGGCGGCGTGGCTGCGGGAGTGCGAGGCGTTCTTCGCGGCCTGGGGCCACGAGCGCGCCGCCCGACGCTGCCGCACGATCCTCGCCGGGACGGGTGCCCCGGTGCCCCGCCGCGGGCGGGGGACCTCCGACGTCCCGGTCCCGCTGCGCGCGCTCGGCGTCACCGGGCGGGAGCTCGACGTCCTGCGCCTGGTGGCCGCGGGCCGGTCGACCCGCGAGATCGGGACGTCGCTGCACCTGTCGACGAAGACGGTCGAGCGGCACCTGAGCAGCCTCTTCGACCGCACCGGGGTCCGGAACCGGGCGGCGCTCGGCGCGCTGGCCCGGGACCACGGGGTGCTGGATGGGTGACGCCGCGCGCCAGATTGGGGGTCCTCACCCCGATCTGCCGTGCCGCCCCCGGCGCCACGCTCGACGCATGCAGACATCAGTGCACGAGATCGCCGACGGGGTGTACCGCCTCTCGACGTTCGTCGCCGAGGCCGTCCCCGGCGGCCTCACGTTCAACCAGTACCTGGTCGACGCCGACGAGCCCATGCTCTTCCACCTGGGCCCCCGGCGGATGTACCCCCTGGTCGCGGAGGCGGTCGGGAAGGTCCTGCCGATCGAGCGGCTGCGGTGGCTGAGCTTCGGCCACGTCGAGTCCGACGAGTGCGGGGCGATGAACTCCTGGCTCGAGGCCGTCCCGGGCGCCGAGGTGGTGTTCAACGAGCTCGGCTGCCAGGTCTCGGTCGACGACCTGGCCGACCGGCCGCCGCAGCACATGATCGACGAGGGCACCTACGAGCTGGGCGGGCACCACATGCGCGCCCTGCTCACCCCG
>JAVXWR010000326.1:0-3189 GCA_032230725.1 Actinomycetota bacterium | reverse complement strand
AGTTGATCTCCATGACCCGCGTGTACATCTCGAGCCAGTCGCCGATCTTGTCCTTCGGCGCGAACACCGGCCAGTTGTCCGGGAACGGCATGTAGGGCAGGTGGTCGTACCAGACCGGGTCGTGCAGCGCGAGGCTCTTGTAGCGCCTGCGCCACGAGTCGCCGGCGCGCTCGTTGCGCTCGATGACGATGGTCTCGACGCCGAGCTGGCGCAGCCGGGCCCCGAGCGCGATCCCGCCCTGCCCGCCGCCGATCACCACGACCTCGGGCTGCCGGGAGTACCCGAGCTCCTCGGCCTCGCGCTCGCGCGCCTCGGTCCACGTCTCCCGGTCGGGGTTCGCACCGTGCTCGGTGCCGAGCGGGCGACGGTCGCCGAGGTTCTCCTCGTGGCCCTTGAGCTCGTCGAGGCTGGTCAGCAGCGTCCAGGCCTTGCCGTCGACGAGCCGGACGTGGCCGGTGCCCCGCCCGACCGCGGTCTCGAAGGTCAGCCACGCCTCGTCGACCCCGTCGGCGCTCGAGGCCTCGCCCGTCACGGCGAAGCCGGTGGGGTCGACCCGGTCGAGGACGGTGCGCAGCAGGTCGGCGACCTCGTCGGTGCCCTCGACCGTCTTGAGGTTCCAGGTGAACGAGACCAGGTCGCGCCAGTAGCACTCCGCGGCGAACAGCGACACCACGCGCTCGACGTCGCGCGCGGACAGGGCCTCCTGGAAGGACGACACCCACTGCTCGACACGGGCCCCCACCTCGGTCCCGGGGCGGTCCAGGGTCTGGCTCACGGTGCACCTCTCCCTCTGCTCGTGCGGTTCCTGCGAGGTCCCGCGAGTATCGGTGACCACCGTCACGCCCGCAGGCGCGCGCGGCAAGGGTTGCAGCGGTGTTGCGAGGGCCGTGGCGGCCGGCGAGCGGGATCACACTCGACGTCGAGTGCGCTCGAGGTCCTAGCGTGGAGTGCGTGACCGACTCGCCACCTTCCCCTGTCGCCCCCGCGCGCCGCCGTTGGTGGATCCTCGCCGTCATCGGCGTCGCCCAGCTGATGGTCATCCTCGACAACTCCGTCGTGAACATCGCGCTGCCCTCGGCGCAGGCCGACCTCGGGTTCACCGACGCGCAGCGGCAGTGGGTCGTGACGGCGTACGCGCTCGCCTTCGGCAGCCTCCTGCTGCTCGGCGGGCGGCTCTCGGACCTCTTCGGGCGGCGGACCGCGTTCATCGTCGGGCTGATCGGGTTCGCCGGGGCGTCCGCGCTGGGTGGACTGGCCCCGGGCTTCGGGCTGCTGGTCGCGGCCCGCGCGCTGCAGGGCGTGTTCGGCGCGCTGCTGGCCCCGGCGGCGCTGTCGCTGCTCACGACGACGTTCCCCGAGGGCCGCGACCGCGCCCGCGCCTTCGGGGTGTTCGCCACGCTCGCCGGCTCCGGCGCGGCGATCGGGCTCCTGCTCGGCGGGGCGCTGACGCAGTACGCGGACTGGCGCTGGTGCATGTACGTCAACGTGGTCTTCGCGGCGGTCGCCCTCGTCGGCGCGGTGACGCTGCTGCCGACCCACCGGTCCGGGCAACGCCCGCACCTGGACCTCGGCGGCACCGTCACCGCCTCGGGCGGCCTGTTCTGCATCGTCTTCGGGTTCGGGACCGCCGAGACCGACGGGTGGACGTCGTGGGTCGTCTACGCGTTCCTGGCCGGCGGGGTCGTGCTCCTGGGCGCGTTCGTCGCGATCCAGCGACGGGTGGCGGCGCCGCTGCTGCCGCTGCGCGTGCTGCTCGACCGCCACCGCGGCGGGTCGTTCCTGACGATCCTCGTGCTCACCACCGGCATGTTCGGGGTGACGCTCTTCCTCGCCTACGTGCTGCAGCAGGACCTCGGGTTCTCCCCGGTGACGACCGGCGTCGCCATGCTGCCCATGGTCGCCGCGATCATGTCGGCGTCGACGACGATGCCCGCGCTGCTGCTCCCGCGGATCGGCCCGAAGCCGTTGATCGCCACCGGGCTGCTGCTCGGGGCGGGGGCGCTCTTCTGGTTCTCGTTCCTCTCCCCCGGGTCGTACGCGGGCCACGTGCTCGGCCCGCTGATCCTCATGGGCCTGGGCATGGGCACCGCGATGTCGACCTCGATCAACACCGCGACCCTGGGTGTCGACCCGCATGACGCCGGGGTGGCCTCGGCGTCGGTGAACACCATGCAGCAGGTCGGCGGCTCCGTCGGCACGGCGCTGCTGTCCTCGATCGCGGGCACGGCGACGGCGGCCGCGCTCGCCGTCGCGGGGACCTCCCCGCGCGCGGCCACCCTCGCCGGGTACGACCGCGCCTTCGTCGTCGCCTCGGTCATCTTCCTGGTCGGCGCCGTGGTGTGCGGCTCGCTCGTCCCAGCAGGACGCCCGCACGCCACCCCGACGACGGCGGGTGCCCGCGAGCTCCCGCGCGGCGGCTCGACCGACGGCTCCTGGGGCGGCCCCGAGACGGTGGGCGACCCGGCCCCGACCCCGGTGGCGGCCCGCGCCGGCGCGGGCGGGCTCGTCGGGCGGGTCCTCGACGGGTCCGGAGCGGGGCCGGGCGGGACGGTCGCCGCCACCGTGACCCTCATCGACGCGACGGACGGCGCGCAGGTCGGGCGGGCCCGCACCGAGGCGGACGGCTCCTACGCGCTGCCGGTGCCGCGGCCCGGGGACTACCTGCTCGTCTGCTCCGCGCCCGGCCGGCGTCCGGTGGCCGAGCGGGTGCGGGTGGCCGCCGTCGACCTCGCGATCTCCCGCGACCTCTGGACCCCGGCGGCCTGACCGGGCCCGGGCTCGTTCCGGGGCGCCGCCGGGCCGGCGCGTGACACCCGGTGCCCACCCGTGCGCCGCTCCCCCTCGCTCGGCATCCCCCTCTCCTTGATCACCAGCACATTGCAGCCCGCAAGGCACCCGGGCCTGCCTGATGTGCCGTTGATCGACGCAGGGGTGGCCGCGCTCCTCCCCACCCTCGACCAGGGGCACACCAGGCAGCCCGGAATCCTCGGGGGCCTGTCCGGTGTGCTGTTGATCAACGGTAGGGGCGGTGGGCGGTCCGCCCGGCCTACTCCGGGTCGTTCGGGGTGTCCGCGCCGGCGCGGTAGGGGGTGGTCACGCCCTCGTACATCAGGTGCGCGACGAGGCCCTGCTTCGGGTGGGCGAGGTTGTGGCAGTGGTCCATCCAGAGGCCCGGGTTGTCGGCGACGA
>JAVXWR010000284.1:0-5491 GCA_032230725.1 Actinomycetota bacterium | reverse complement strand
CAGGAGCGCAACGAGGCGGCGGACGAGTACGACGAGAGCTGACGCTCATACCCGGGTCACCCGCGCCGCGACGGGCTGCTCAGGGGCCGCTGCCGTTCCGGCCGAGCAGGTAGGACCCGGTCGCCAGGACGAAGCATGCAGCCATCACGGCGGCGAGGGGGACGGCGCCAGCGGCGTCGAACGAGCCGAACCAGGGGTGAGGCGGACCGCCCAAAATGCTGAGTATCCGGCCCCGACCAGCGCTGACGCGCCGCCGGTGCCGTGCGTTCTGCGCCTGGGTGGTGACCGCCGGGAGGAACACGCCGAACGCGGTCATGGCCATCAGCAGCCCAGCCAGACGACGGGGGCGGGCGTGGCCCCGGCCACCGCGAGCATGGTCAGCCCGTCACCATCAATGAGGCAGGCAGCTCGGGATTGGCCCGCCGGCTGCCGACGCTCGAGGTTTTCATGATCGCCCCACCTCTGGAGCGTCGCATGAGCGCGCCTTCCGCGGTCATCGCGGTCCAGTGCGCACGACCACGACGGTGCTCTACCCAACTTCCCCGCGCGCCCGCGCGCTCTGGACAGTGGGTCATTCAGGGTCTGCGGTCGCGGAAGGTGCGGCGCAGGTCGTCCACCCAGGCGTCGGGGTTCTCCCAGGGGATGAAGTGGCCGCCGTGGTCGTGGGCGTTGATGTTGACGTGGTTGATGAACCAGGCGGCCTGGGGCCCGGTCGTGAACGCCTCGACGCGGTCGTGGGCGGTGTGGATGCCGGGCGGGTTCTCGTAGGTGACGAGGGTGAGTCCGACCGGGGCCTGCATTCCTCGCGACGCCGGACTTCTGGGCCCTGCTCAATCGGCTGACCGATCACTTCCCCAACGGGACGATCGCCTTCAACGGCTACACCAGGTTCCACGTATGGGCGATCAAACACTACCGCGGCACCGGCTCGATCGCCGACATCGCCCGCAATGACGGGTTCGACGATCCCCGTGAACCGGAACGGTGGGACCCGAAACTGAGGCTGGAGCACGAGATCCTCCTGACCCGCACACCCGAAGTTGCCCACACGTCGCCAGGCATGCGGTTGATCATGCGTCTGTTCGGCCTGAGCGCCTACCTGTCGCGACGCGGCACCGCAGTGCTGGTCTACCGCTTCTGAGTACGGAGCCACTCGGGATGGAAGCGCCGAGGTTTCGACGTCCGAGATCATCGGCAGGTGATCGAGGGGGGAGCGGGGTCTGGGCCATCCCGGCATGGCTCACGCGCACACCCGGCCCGGGGGGCAGGCTGGGGAGCGCTGGCTGTGAGTCAGCAAGCCCACACTGCTTGTGTTCAGCCCACGACGTCAACGGCCCGGTTCAACCGGGACCGAACCCGCACCGAGCGACGAGGCGCTGCCCGGTGGCCGACGGCCGGCGCAGTCCACTGGCCTCAGGAAGCCGGAGCGTCCAGAGGGCTTGTCGCGCAGTTCAGGTGCTGACGAAGGACCGCGAGCGCCCGGTCGTCGATGTGCCGCGGTGCCGCGGCGGTGATCCGCCGCTCGTGGTCGTCGAGGACCTGTTGCGCGGCGGCCGTGAGGGACTGGCCCGCAAACTGAGCTTTGAGGTCGAGGCTGACGGCCGCATCGGGGATCGAGACGTCGAGCAGCGCCGCCAGCACACCCTCCGCGCGGTGCACCGTGAGGTCGCTGGTCAGAGCGGCGGTCGGGTCGTAATGCTTCATGGGTCTCCCTGTGTGTCCGGGCCGCGAGGGCTGCGCGGCTGGAAGCACGGCGGGGACTGGGCCGTCAGATCGACTTCCCACCATCCCCGTTGGCCAGGGGTGCGTCCACTCGACAGAGCGTGTCTGAACTCTCACGTGGCGTGGCGGGCCCCGACCCGAGGCGACGGAGTACAGGTTCAGCCCCGTCCCGGCGTCACCTCATCCCGCATCGGGTCCGGTGCCAGTCCGCGAGCGACCGCTCGTGGTGAGCCACTGCGCGAGGGCGGTGAGTTTCATGTTGGTCTCTTGCGAGGACTTGACCAGCATCTGGAAGGCGGCCTCGTCGTCGACGGAGAACCGTTCCATGAGGATGCCCTTGGCCTGCCCGATCAGATCGCGGCTGTCAACGGCGTTCTGCAGGTGCGCCGCCTGCTGCGAGCCGTAGAGCACCAGGGCGGCCTGGATACCGAACAGGCCCGCCAAGGTGCGAGCCTCGGCGTCGAAGCCGTCCGGGGTGGCCGAGTACAGGTTCAGGGCGGCACGCACCCCCCCCCGTCGATGGACAGCTGGGTCGACATCAGCGCCCGGTAGCCCGCCTCGACCACGAGCGGTGCGAACCGAGGCCAGCGCTGCGCGCCGGCGCCGGCGAAGTCCCCGGCCACGACGGTGCCGGTCTCGGGTGGGTCCTCGATCGCGGTGATGCACGGACCCTCGTGCAGCTCGCTCTGGCGCTCATCGAGCTTGCCGATCGTCTCGCTGGTCGGGTGGCGAGTCTCGATACGACCGTGCTCGGTCATCGAGATGCTGCCCGCGTCCACCCCGGGAATGGTGGCCACGGCCGAGGAGACGATCTGAGCCAGAGTCTGCTCGAGGTCGCGGATGCTGCGGTTCTGCGCGAGTTCCCAGGCGGCCGCGCGGAGGGCGATGACCAGCTGCTCGTCGTGTCCGGTGTCCATGGTCCTGCTCTCCGTCGCGTGAGGCGCGAAGGGCACGAGGCGCGGCGCGGCGAGCGCACCGATCAGGCAGAGCCGCGGCGGCAGGCGCTGCGATCTGCCCTCCCCACCGGTCGGCGGAGGTCGGGGACGCACATGAACAACGGGACTGTCCGAGGCGTCGCCAAGGTAGGGGCGCCCCGTGGCCGAGTCACGGCCGTGTCGTCGACCGAACGCACACCGTACAGTTCGCCAACTTCGACGGTGGCTCGTCAGCGGCCACCGGACGACGCGGTGCCGCGGCTGTGTGCAGCTCTCGGAGCCGTCATTGGTGGCGAGTCCGCCGCCGCGGGGTCCGGGCGAGCGGGCGGAACTCTGTTGGCTGGCTTCTCTGCTGAACCGGCCCCTTCATTCGGCTGCGCTGGCGAACCGACGAAACGATTGTGCCCGACCCATCCCGGCTCCTGCTGCGACCAGTCGAGCGTCCTTGGCGCGCCCGCCGCCCTCGAGGTTTCTCCCTCGGCGGCGCGGGCCCTGTCCTGCCGGGCCGATCGTACGGGGGCAAGTGCCCCGTTCCTCGATGACCGCCGGCTGAACTGGGTGGCGGCGCTTGCGGCCGTGCTGGTGGTCTGGCAGCCCTCGGGCGTGCCGCCGGGGGAGAGACCCCGCCCCGGCCGCCACTCCTCCGCACCCGCTGTCACCGAGCTCGTCAGGTTTCGTTCGCAGACCGATACCGGGGAAGTGGAAGGCGTTCTGGCGCGACCCGACCGGCTCGCAGCGCTCCAAGGTATTCGGCACCAAGAAGGACGCAAACGCCTTCCTGGCCGAGACGGAGTCCGGGTACCTGAGCGACACCGCGCGCTGGTCGCCACCGTCGCCGACTGCGGGCTCCGGTGGGGCGAGGTCGCCGGGCTGATGGACGACGCGCTCGACCTCGAGGCGGGCGTCCTGCGTGTGATCCGCACCGTTGTCGAGGTCGCTGGGCACCGGTCGTTCAAGCCGTTCCCGAAGTCGATCGCAGGCCGGCGTGAGGTCCCGATCCCGCCCTGGGCGCGCCGGCTCATCGCCGAGCAGGTCGAGCAGTGGCCCTCCCCCGCCACCTCACCGGTCTTCGCGAACGAGATTCAGGGTCCGATCGGGCGGACGGCCTTCCGCGCCCGGGTCTGGCGACCGTCGCTGGTGCGCGCCGGGTTCATCGGCGACGTCCGCCCGGACGGGAACGGCTTCCTCGCGGTGTGGCGCGACCGGGACGGCGACGAGCAGTCACTCCGGACCCGCACCCACTATCAGGCCGTCATGGAGGTCTCCCGGAACCACTACTGCGGCCTGCGCTTTCACGACCTGCGCCACTCGTACGCCACGTGGCTGGTCGACGACGGGGTCCCGCCGAACATGGTCCAGCGGGTCATGGGCCACGAGCGGGCCTCGACGACCCTCGACCTCTACACGAGGAGAACGGCCGACACGAGCCGCATCCTCGCCGCCCTGGACGACGACGAGGAGGCCGATCTCTGATGTCCGTTGCTGCTTTTTCGCTGCCTCGATCTTGCCCCGGAACGACGAAGGCCCTGGCCTCGGCTCCTTGCGGAGCCCTGACCAGGGCCTTTCTGCGTGGGCGATACTGGGATCGAACCAGTGACCTCTTCGGTGTGAACGAAGCGCTCTCCCCCTGAGCTAATCGCCCGCAGCGCCGCCCAGCCTAACTCACGACGTGAGCGGGCTCTGCAGCCAGGTCCACTCGTCCAGACCCACGAGATCGGCCGCGAACCAGAGCGCCCCGAGCAACCACAGCATCGCGAGCACCACCACCAGCGACACCAGCCCCAGGAGCGCCTGGACGACCCGGTTCTGGCGGCGCACCCACGCGGACCACGCGTCGTAGTACCCCCGCGCGAAGGACAGGACGCGCCCCGCCCACGTGAACTCCGTGGCGAGGAGCCCGAGACCGGCGAACACGATCAGCCAGCCCGGCCCGGGGTACGGGATCGCGAGGACGCCGAGGATCAGGACGACGGTGCCGAGCACGCCGATCCCGATCCGCCACGCGAGGTTCCAGCCCGGCCGCGCCCGGACCTTCATCCGGAAGGCCCGGAACCGGACCCGGGCCGCGTGCAGCCGACGCTCGCGGGGCGCGGGAGCGGCCGGCGGATCCTGCTCGGGCGCCGCACGGTCAGGGGTGGCCGGTGGCTGGGTCATCGCCATCCTTCGGCGTCGGCCGGCGGGTGCCGGTCAGGCGGTCACGCGGTCACGCGGTCACGGCTCGCCGTCGTCGCGCCCCGGTCGGTCAGCCCGCCGTCCGACCGCTCGCGACGACCTGGGTCGGCGTGGCGGGCACGGTGTGACCGGGCTCGAGGGAGACCGCGAACCCGGCGAACCGTCCGGCCGCCTCCACCGAGGGTACGGACTGCACGACTGGGCCCGAACCGGACATCTCGATCGTCGTCAGTCCGACGGGCGTGCCGTTCGCGAGGCCCCAGAGGACATAGGTGTGGTCCCCGTCGTGGGGCGCGAGCCCCGAGGCGAGGACCTCGGGCCCACGACCCCGGTCCACGACGAGGCCCACGACGCCGCCGTCCGGAGTGGCGAGGACCGCGTGGGGGTTGCCGGGGCGGGAGGCGGCGTCCAGCAGCTGGACGACCTCCTGGCCCCGGGCCGCGTCCGCGACGGCGGCGTCGCGCTGCTCGCCGAGGGACCGGTTCGCGGCGACGAGGCCACCGATCGCGACGACGAGGGCGAGCGCGGCGGCGACGGCGAGCCCTGCGGTGACCCGGCGGCCCCGTCGCCGGGTCACCTCACGGGCCCGCCGGTCCAGCGGCACGACGGTGTGGTCGATCGAGGAAGTACCGGTACTGACGTCAGGTGTGAGCGACGGTCCG
>JAVXWR010000270.1:0-9747 GCA_032230725.1 Actinomycetota bacterium | reverse complement strand
GAGTTCCTGCGCGCGAACACCGACCACGTCGTCAAGATGACGGTGCCCGGCCCGTTCACGATGTCCCAGCAGGCCCAGAACGACCACTACCCCGACGCCGAGGCCGCCGCGATGGACTACGCGGCCGCAGTGAACGCCGAGGTCAGGGACCTGCACGCCGCCGGCGCGGACATCGTGCAGATCGACGAGCCCTACATGCAGGCCCGCCCGGACGCCGCGCGCCAGTACGGCCTGGCCGCGCTGAACGCCGCGCTCGAGGGCGTCACCGGCACGACGGCGGTGCACATCTGCTTCGGGTACGCGGCGATCATCCACGAGCGCCCGGAGGGCTACTCGTTCCTGCCCGAGCTCGCCGGCTGCCCCGTGGACCAGATCTCGATGGAGACCGCGCAGTCCGGCCTCGACCTCGGGGTGCTCTCCGACCTCACCGACAAGACGATCATCCTCGGGGTCATCGACCTCTCGGACCCCGAGGTGGAGAGCGCGGAGACGGTCGCGGCCCGCGTGCGCCGTGCCTACGACCGCCTGCCCCCGGAGCGCATCGTCATCGCCACCGACTGCGGGATGAAGTACCTCCCGCGCGCGTCCGCCGATCAGAAGATGTCCGCCATGGCCGAGGCGGCGGCGATCCTGCGGACCGAGCAGGGCTGACCCGAACCGTACGGTGCGTGAGCGAGCCGACCCGCGTACCCTGACGCTGGCCGCGCCACGCACCGGCTTTCGCCATTATTTCCCGGTGTTCCGGCGATAGCAGGTTTGCGGTGATCTTGATCGCCCGTGTGTCGCAGCGCACATACCTTCGCCCGGGTGATTGCTGCGGGCCGTACGCCGGACGACGCTCTCGGTCATGAATCAGTGCCCGACGGAGGGGCTGTCGTGACCGCGCTCATCGTCGTCATCGTGGTGGTCGTCGTGCTGTTGCTCGCCGGCGGCGGCCTCGTGCTCGCCCGGCGCAAACGCTCCGAACAGCTGCAGGAGTCGTTCGGGCCCGAGTACGACCGCGTGCTCGACCGGTCGGGCTCGAAGAGCGAGGCGGAGTCCGAGCTCGCCGACCGCCGCAAGCGCTACAAGCAGCTCGACCTCCGGTCCCTCGACCCCCAGACCCGCGAGCGCTTCCGTGGTGACTGGAAGCAGATCCAGGGCGAGTTCGTCGACGACCCGGGCGGGTCCGTCGACAAGGCCGACTCGCTGGTCACGACGATCATGCGTGAACGCGGCTACCCCGTCGACGACTTCGACCAGCGCGTCGACGACATCTCGGTCGAGCATCCCCGCGTGGTGGAGAACTACCGGGAGGCCCGGCGGGTGCGGGACGCGCACCGTAGCGGCACCGCCGGGACCGAGGACCTCCGCGGCGCCGTGACGTCCTACCGCAGCCTCGTCGACGCCCTCCTCGACGAGAGCGGTGACGGGCACGACGGTGGTGGCTCCGCGGAGGGTCGCCACCGGGACGACGAAGGCCGGCACCGCGACGAGCCCCACGGGGCCGCGGGCGGGCGGGCCGGGGATGGACGGCAGGAGCGGGAGGCCGACGGTCCGTCGGCCGACGGGGCACACGACCACGACGGGAGCCGACGGTGAGTACCGAGACGTCAGCCGGCGCGACGGGCGAGGGACGGCACGAGGGGGGCCTGCGCGACGAAGGGCTCCGTGACGAGGGTCTGCGCGACGACGCGGGCCGCCACGACGAGCAGCCGGGCCGCTACACCCGCCAGCACGGCGACCAGCCCGGCCAGCACGACCACGACGCGAAGGACTCCGACGGCGTCAGTGTTCTCGAGCCGTCGGCCTCCGAGCGGCTGCGCGGGCGCTGGCAGGAGGTCCAGGCCGCTTTCGTCGACGAGCCCCGCCAGGCCGTGACCGAGGCCGACCAGCTCGTCGGCGAGGTGCTCGACGAGGTCAGCCGCGTGTTCCGAGACCAGCGCTCCGAGCTCGAGGCCGAGTGGAGCGGCAACACCGAGCCCGGTACCGAGGAGCTGCGCCAGGCGCTGCGCCGCTACCGGGAGTTCTTCGACCGGCTGCTCTCGCTGTAGCTCGTCGCGTCGACGGCCCCCGATCACCCCGATCGGGGACCGTCGGCCTGTTCCCGGGCGAAGGTCGCCGGCCCGACGGTGTCGGCGACGACCGCGCGGCCGACGGGCCGCGGCTCGACCGGGCCGCGCTCGGCGAGGTCGCGCTCGGCGAGGTCGCGCAACGACCGGTTGAGGGTCTGGCGCGCTCGACCTAGATTCCGGCTCGTGACCGAGTCGCGGCGCTCCAGGCTCTCCACCGGACGGCCTCCGGTGGCACGCCGGGTGCCGCGGGGCGTCGTCGTCGCGGTCCTCGCGGTGGTGCTCTCGGCCTGCGCCGGCCCGGCGACCCCACCACCCCCGACGGGGGCGACCGGCGACTTCGCGCGGTCCGTCGACGTCGGCGGGCGCGGCGTCTGGCTGGAGTGCCACGGCGCGAACGCTCCTGGTCGGCACACCGTCGTGCTGATCTCCGGCTACCACGACTCCGGCGACGCGTGGAGCGTCGACGAGATCATCCAACCACCAGCCGTCGGGCCTGCGGTCCCGGTCGCGCTCGCCCGTGACCACCGGGTCTGCACCTACGACCGGCCCGGGACGATCCGGACCGCCCTCCCGGGCAACCCGTTGACCGAGCGGAGCACCCCGGTGCCGCAGCCGCGCACGGCCGCGGACGTCGTCGCGGAGCTGCACGCGGTCCTCGGCGCGGCCGGGGTGCCGGGGCCCTACGTCCTCACCGCGCACTCGCTCGGCGGGCTGTTCGCCCGGCTCTACGCCCAGACCCATCCCGAGCAGGTCGCAGGCGTGGTGTTCGTGGACGCGTTCTCGGCAACGGTGCCCGCGGTCTTCGGGGCCCGGTGGGTTCTCTACCGGGATTCGTACCTCGACGCCGTGCCCGCAGGCACCGTCCTCGCCGCGCCGGAGTCCGAGAAGGTCGACATCGACGCCAGCGTGACCCAGGTCCTCACCGGACCCGCGTTCCCGCCGGTGCCGATCGACGTGCTGACCAAGACCGAGCCCTTCCAGACCACGCTCCCGCCGCCGCCCGGGTTGACCGTCGCCGACCTCAACCGGCTCTACGAGGGTGCACAGGCCGACCTCGTCGCGCTGCGCCCGAACACGCCGCACACGATCGCGACGGGGGACTCCCACTACATCCAGTGGCAGAGTCCCGACCTCGTCGTCTCCGCCACGGTTCTGGTCGACGGCCGGACCGCTCACTGAGCATGATCAAGGAGTCGATGCGCTTCCCAGGGAGATCCGTTCGGCGTGCAGCGACTCCTTGGTGGGGTGGCCCCAGACCGGTGATGCGCCGGCCGCGGGTGGACGTGACGGGCATGGTCTCCCCGTGACCACCCTCGCCGGGGCACTGCCCGCCCTGCTCGCCTCGCTGGGCGCCGATCTCGACAGCGACCCGACGATCGCGCTGCATCCCTCCCGCTCCGCCGCGCTGCTCCTCGTCGACGGGCTCGGTCGCGAGCTGCTCACCGAGCACGCCGCCGACGCCCCGTTCCTGGCCGGCATGCACGACGCCGGGCCGCTCACCGTCGGGTTCCCGACGAGCACCCCGATCAGCGTGACGAGCCTGGGTACCGGGCTGCCGCCCGGCGCGCACGGCACCCTCGGCGTCCGCTTCCGCGTCGACGGCGCCCTGCTCGACGCGCTGACCTGGACCGAGGGCACGACCGACCTCCGCGAACGGCTCGCCCCGGAGGTCGTGCAGCCCCGGGCCACCCTGTTCGAACGGGCGGCCGCCGTCGGCGTCGACAGCACCGTCGTGTCCGACCGCGCCTACCGGGAGTCCGGCCTGACGCGCTCGGCCCTGCGCGGCGCGACGTACCGCGGGGTGGGCGCGCTGGGCGACCTCGCCGCCGAGACGCTGACCGCGCTGGCCCGGCCGGGACTCGTCTACGCCTACCACGCCGACCTCGACCAGCTCGGCCACCTGCACGGCCCCGGCTCGCTCGCGTGGCGCTGGCAGCTGCGCCAGATCGACCACCTCGTGGCCCTGCTCGCCGAGGCCCTCCCGCCCGGCGCGCTGCTCGCGGTCACCGGCGACCACGGCATGGTCACCGTGGACCGTCGCCACGACGCCGACACCCATCCCGATCTCCGGCTCGGTGAGCCGATGGTCGGCGGGGACCCCCGTGCCCGCCTCGTCTACACCCGCCCCGGCACCGCCGCGGACGTGCACGCGGCCTGGTCGGCGACCCTCGGGGCCGACGCGACGGTGCTGCGCGGCGAGGAGGCGGTCGAGGGCGGATGGTTCGGCCCGGTCGACGACGCCGTCCGGGGCCGGGTGCCCGACGTCGTCGCCGTCACCCGTGGCACCGCCGCGATCGTGCGCTCCGAGGGGGAGCCCGTCCTCGCGAAGCTCCCCGGCCAGCACGGTTCGGTGACCGACGCCGAGCGCCTCGTCCCGCTGCTCGTGCACTCCGCGGATACGGCTCCCGGCCACTGATCGGAACGCAGGTGAGGGATCTCCTGATCAGCGGAAACGACGCTGTGCACCCCGCCACAGCGGCGGCTAGTGTCCGAACCGGGGGGTCGGGGCCGCACGCGGACCCGTTCCCGGAACGCGACGAGGGCTACAAGGAGCACGCGTGAGCGTCACGACCCACACCGGCGGTTCGATCCTGGGCCATGCGGTCAAGCGCACCGAGGACCAGGAACTGATCACCGGCGCCGGCCTCTACACCGGCGACCTGCCTGTCGAGGGATCGCTGCACGCGGTGTTCGTCCGCTCCCCGATGGCGCACGGCAGGCTCGGCGAGATCGACGTCGACGAGGCGAAGGGCATGCCGGGCGTCGTGGCGGTCTACACCGCCGCCGACCTCGAGCTGCCCGACCGGCCCGGCCTGCCCGGCGTCGTCCCCGAGGCCATGGCCCGCCCCCACCTCGCCAAGGGCAAGGTCCGGTTCGTCGGCGACATCGTCGCGGTCGTCATCGGCACGACGGCGGGCGAGGCGCTCGACGCCGCCGAGACGGTCTTCCCCGACATCGACCCGCTGCCCGCCGTCACCGGGATCGAGGAGGCGTACGCGCAGGACGCCGCCCTGCTCTTCGACGAGGTCGGCAGCAACCTCGCCGCGGGGGCCGGCACCGGTGACGTCGAGGGCATCTTCGATTCCGCCGACGTCGTCGTCGAGGGCAAGTTCCGCAACCAACGCCTCGCGGGCGTCCCGATGGAGCCCAACGCGTGCGTCGCCGATCCCGGCGCGCCCGAGGGCGGGGTGACCCTCTGGCTCTCCACCCAGACCCCCCACGGCGCCCGGGACGCGATCGCCGGCGACCTCGGCCTCGACGGCGACCTGGTGCGCGTGATCGCGCCCCGCGTCGGCGGGGGCTTCGGGCCCAAGGCGACGGCCTACCCGGAGTACACGATCGCCGCGAAGGCCGCGATGGTGCTCGGCCGACCGGTCCGCTGGACCGAGACCCGCTCCGAGAACATGCTCTCGATGGTCCACGGGCGCAGCCAGGTCCAGTGGGTCGAGCTCGGCGTCAAGCGCGACGGCACGATCGTCGGGCTCCGCGCGACGGTGATCGGCGACGGCGGGGCGTACCCCTCGGTCGGGGCGATCCTCCCCAGCCTCACCCAGCTGATGGCGCAGGGCGTCTACGACATCCCGGCCATCGACTTCACGTGGAAGTCCGTCGCCACCAACACCACGACGTGCGGTGCCTACCGCGGTGCCGGGCGGCCGGAGGCGACGCAGCTGCTCGAGCGGATCCTCGACATGGCCGCGGACGAGATCGACATGGACCCGCTCGAGATCCGCCGCAAGAACTACCTGCAGCCCGACCGGTACCCGATGACCTCGCTCACCGGCGCCGAGTACGACAACGCCGAGCACGGGAAGGCGCTCGACGCGGCCAAGCAGGCCGCGGGCTACGACGAGCTGCTCGCCGACCAGCAGCGCCGCCGCGAGGCGGGCGACCGGGTCGCGCTGGGCATCGGCGTCGGCTCCTACGTCGAGGTCACCGCGCCGCTGGGCCTCGACGGCGAGTACGGCTCGGCCCAGGCCCACCCCGACGGCACGTTCACCGTCATGGCCGGCACCAGCGCGCACGGGCAGGGCCACGAGACCGCGTTCGCGCAGCTCGCCTCGTCGGTGCTCGGCGCGCCGATGGACAAGATCAAGGTCGTGCAGTCCGACACCTCGCTGGTGCGCAGCGGGGCGGGCACGCTGGGCTCGCGCTCCCTGCAGACCGGCGGCAGCGCCATCCACAACGCCTCCCAGGAGCTCGTCTCCCGTGCCCGGGAGATCGCCGCGCACCTGCTCGAGGCCGCGGTGGAGGACATCGACCACTCCGACGACGGGTTCGGGGTGCGCGGCGTCGCCGGCTCCTCGGTGACGTGGTCGCAGATCGCCTCGGCCTCCGAGGACGGCTCCGGGCTCGACGACGGCAACGGCCGCGAGCTGCGCGAGGACCTCGACTTCAAGCAGGGCCAGTCGAGCTTCCCGTTCGGCTCGCACATCGCCGTCGTCGAGGTCGACCTCGACACCGGGATGGTGACGCCGCTGCGCCACGTCGCGGTCGACGACTGCGGGAAGATCCTCAACCCGATGCTCGTGGCCGGGCAGCAGCACGGCGGGATTGCCCAGGGCATCTCGCAGGCCCTCTTCGAGCGGGTCACCTTCGACGAGGACGGCAATCCGACGACGGGCAACCTCGCGTCCTACACCATCCCGTCGGCGGCGGACCTGTGCTCGTTCGAGGCGTCGAACACCGAGACACCGACCTTCCTCAACCCGATCGGCGCGAAGGGCATCGGGGAGTCGGGGACGATCGGGTCGACGCCGGCCGTGCACAACGCCGTCGTCGACGCCGTCTCCCACCTCGGGGTGCGGCACATCGACATGCCGCTCACCCCCGAGGCGGTGTGGCGGGCCATCCAGGGCGTCGCCGGAGACGCAGCGGAGCGGAGCTCGACCCTCGAGGCGGCCTCCGACCCGGGCACGCGCACCCAGGCCGGTCCGGAGTACGCGGGTGCGGCGGGCTCGCAGCACTGAGGCCTCCGCCTCGCTCGACGTCGAGGGGCACTGGGGGCAGGTTTTCCTGGCTCCTGACATGCCCTGTGTGCTCTTGATCATGGACGGGGTGGGCGCCGGGGGGTGGGCGCGGCCGGGGGCAGCGGGCGGGGCGGCGGGCGCGCCCCGACATCACGCGCGCATGATCGCCCCCGGACTAGGCTCTGCGGGGTGACGGGCATCCGGGCACTGGAGCGCACCGACCTGCCGCAGGTCGGTGCGCTGTTCGAGCTGGTGATGCGCTCGGGGGAGCAGCGCCGGAACCCCCGGGTGGAGGACTACCTGGCCCGCGTCGTGCTCGACGACCCGTGGGCCGACCCGGAGGTCCCCTCGCTCGTCCACGAGGACCCCGACGGGCGCATCGTCGGCTTCATCGCGGCCAGCACCCGGCGGATGACCTACGACGGGCGGCCGCTGCGCATGGTGGTGAGCAGCAACCTCGTCGCGCACCCGGACGTACGCTCGCGCGGCGTCGGCGTCCTGCTCAACCGCAAGCTGCTCGCGGGCCCGCAGGAACTCACCGTCGCCGACCGCGCCAACGACGACTCCCGCGCGATCTGGACCGGGCTGGGCGGCCAGGAGCTGGTGGGGTCGTCGCTGTCGTGGTGGCGGATCCTCCGCGCGGGGGCGACGGCGGGAGCGCTCGCGGGGCGTCGCCGGCCGGGCCTGGCCCGGGGCGTCCGCCTGGCCGGGGCGCCGCTGGACCGGCTCGCCGCCCGGCTCTCCCACGGTGGTCCCCCGCCGCCGCCCGACCCCGCGGGGAGCACCGAGGTGCTCACCCCGGAGGTGCTCGTCGAGCAGATCGAGCAGGCGAAGCGGCTGCGTCTGCGCCCCGACTACGACCCGGGGTGGCTCACGTGGGCGTTCGCCGAGCTCGGTCGGCTGACCGACCGCGGCCGGCTCACCGCGCGCCTGGTGCGGGGTCCGGGTGGGCGGGCGCTCGGCTGGTTCCTCTACCTGCTGCCCGCCGACGGGATCGCCGAGGTCGTGCAGGTCGTGGCGCTCGGCGATCCCGCGCCGGTGCTCGACCACCTCGTCCGCACCGCCCACGACGAGGGGGCGGCCGCGGTCCAGGGGCGCGTCGAGCCGGTGACGGCGGGGCTGCTCGGCGCGCCCGGTGTCCTCGTCCGCCGCGGGGCGCGGGCGCTCGTCGCCGCGGCCGACCCCGCCCTGCTCGGGCTGCTGGGGTCGACGACCTCGTCGTTCAGCGTCCTGGACGGCGAATGGCTCGTCGCCCACGGGGCCCGGCAATGACCATGTCGGTCGTCGTGCCACGATCGGACAAGTGAGCGAGGAGCGCGCGCGACGCGAGCTGGCGGTTCTGATCGTCTCCTACCGACGGGCGGACCTGCTCGAGCGTGCCCTCGCCAGCGTCGACAAGTGGCTGCCCGATGTGCGGGTGCACGTCTGGGACAACGCCTCCAGCGGGTCCCCCGACGTCCGCGAGCTCGCCGCGACGCGGCCCGACATCACGTGGACCTTCTCCGAGTTCAACCTCGGCTACATCGCCGCGATGAACCGGCTCATGGCGCAGGTGCCCGACTGCGACGCCCTGCAGCTCGACCCCGACGCCGAGCTGCTCGGCCCCCTGGCCCGCGCCCGCGCGGCGCTCGCCGAGCCCGGCGTCGCGGCCGTGTCGCCGACGGTGCTCGACCCCGAGGGACGCGACCAGCCGTGGGACGTCGCGCACCGCGAGCAGGGCGTCGTGCGCAACCTGCTGGACGCGGCCGGGTACGCCGAGCGCCTGCGCGGGAACCGGCTCAGCACCCTCTACCCGGGACCGCCCGTGGAGGTCGACGGCTACCTGACCGGTGGCTGCCTGTTCGTCTCCCGTGACGCCTGGAACGCGCTCGGCCCGTTCAGCGAGGAGTTCTTCGTCCACGGCGAGGACGCCACCTGGCAGCCCGACGCGCGCCGGGCCGGCTGGTCGCTGCGCCTGGTCGACGACGACGAGCCGCAGGTCCGGCACGGCGGCGGCGGCACGGTGTCCGACGACCCGCTCGCCGCGGCACGGGGTGATGACCTGCGCCGCGCCGCCCAGGTGATCGCCCTCGGCCTGGAGCACAACCTCGGGCGCGGCTCGCTGTACGCGGCGGGCGCGACGCTGCTCGAGCGGGTCCAGCGCTCGAAGCGGGCGCCGCGACAGGCCCGCCTGACCACCCTGGCCGAGCGGGCGGGGGGACGGCCCGCCGTCGTCGTGGTCACCAACGGGCTCAAGCCGGGCGGGGCGGAGCGCCAGCGGGTGGTGCTCGCCAACCAGCTCGTGGCCCGCGGCCACCCGGTGACCCTGGTGTGCCTGCAGCACCTCGGGCAGTACATCGCCGAACTGGACCCGCGGGTGCGGATGTTCATGCAGCCGTGGTGGCAGCCGGTCGTGGACGTCGCGGACACCGACGATGCGATCGTCGTGGGCGGGGCCACCAAGACCGAGATCGGGTTCGCGACGGCGTGGCGCGCGCTCGGCCCCGTCGTCGGGCAGCGGCGGTACTGGCTCCCGGCGGCGCACGACCCCGCCGAGCTGGAGCGCCCGACCTACACCGAGCTGCAGGCCCGCGCGCTCCGCACGGCCGACGGCCTGCTGGTGCTGTCCCGTCGGCACCACGCGGACCTCACGCGCCACCAGCGGCTCACCGGCACCGTCATGGTCGCGCCCAACGGGCTGGCCCCGGGCGAGCCGCTGCCGCCGCGCCCGAGCACCGGACCCG